>NZ_JAAGLX010000047.1:0-62165 GCF_010548325.1 Streptomyces sp. SID13666
CCGCAGGCCCCGGCACAGGCACCGGTCGCGCCCGCCGCCCCGGCTCCGGCACCCGCCGCCCCCGCCCAGGCCCCGGCCGCCGCTCCGGCACCGGCCACCTCGGGTGACGACGGCGCCTACGTGACCCCCCTGGTCCGTAAGCTCGCCTCCGAGAACGGCGTGAACCTGTCCTCGGTCAAGGGCACCGGCGTCGGTGGCCGTATCCGCAAGCAGGACGTCCTCGCCGCCGCCGAGGCCGCCAAGGCCGCGGCCACCGCGGCCCCGGCCGCGTCCGCGCCCGCTCCGAAAGCCGCCCTCGTGGCGTCCCCGCTGCGCGGCCAGACGGTCAAGATGACCCGCATGCGCAAGGTCATCGGCGACAACATGATGAAGGCGCTGCACAGCCAGGCGCAGCTCACCAGCGTGGTCGAGGTGGACATCACCAAGATCATGCAGATGCGCAACAAGGCCAAGGACGCGTTCGCGCAGCGCGAGGGCGTCAAGCTCTCGCCGATGCCGTTCTTCGTCAAGGCCGCGGCCCAGGCGCTGAAGGCCCACCCGGTCGTCAACGCCCGGATCAACGACGACGAGGGCACCATCACCTACTTCGACTCCGAGAACATCGGTATCGCGGTGGACTCCGAAAAGGGTCTGATGACTCCGGTCATCAAGGGTGCGGGCGACCTCAACATCGCGGGTATCTCCAAGCGGACCGCGGAGCTGGCCGGCAAGGTCCGGGCGAGCAAGATCAGCCCGGACGAGCTGTCCGGCGCCACCTTCACGATCAGCAACACCGGCTCGCGCGGTGCGCTGTTCGACACGGTGATCGTGCCCCCGAACCAGGCCGCCATCCTGGGCATCGGCGCGACCGTCAAGCGTCCGGTGGTCATCGAGACCGCCGAGGGCACCGTCATCGGCGTCCGCGATATGACGTACCTGGCGCTCTCCTACGACCACCGCCTGGTGGACGGTGCCGATGCGGCCCGTTACCTGACGGCCGTCAAGGAGATCCTGGAAGCCGCCGAGTTCGAGACCGAGATCGGTCTCTGACACTCATGCCGCGTCCCTGACGCGGCGAGGTGATCGCAGTGCGACGCCCCCGACCCGGTACGCCGGGCCGGGGGCGTCGGCGTTGCGGCGGCCGGGGGCGTCGGCGTTCCGGCGGTGAGGACGGTCCGGCAGAGCGGACCACCTTGCCCTCGGGCTCGTCATTCGCCTTGTCGGCCACGCCGCACCTCCTGTAGTGGTACGTACTGCATGACCGTCGCAGCCATACCCGGCACCCTGTGCCAGGTTTCCTCCGGAGGCATCTTGCCGCTTCACATAGATCTGCTGACCGACCCCACCGGCGCGCAGCTCCACGACTGGCACCAGGTGCTCACCGCCGCCCTCGGCCATGACCTGCCCGGTGATCCGGTCCCCTCGTCGGACGATGTGTCCGCTCAGCTCACGACGCCGAGCGCCCACAGCCGCAAGCTGCTGTGGCTGGCGCGGAACACCGCGGGGGCGCCGGTGGGAACCGCCGCACTGCGGCTGTTCGACGAGCCGGGGCGCTCCCATCTCGCAGCGCTGGAGCTGTACTCGCACCCCGCCCACCGGCGGCTCGGCGCCGGTTCCCTGCTGCTGGACACCGCCGTGGGCGCGGCCCGCGACAACGGGCGGCGCAGCCTCGTCACCAGAACCACGGTCGGGACCCCCGGCGACCGGTTCCTGGCCACCCGCGCGTTCACCCCGGCGCTGAAGCTCACCTGGCGGCGGCTGCGGTTCGACAGCATGGACACCGCCGCGATCGGCGCGTTCGCCGGCGAGCAGCACCCCGGCTACCGGCTGGAGACCTGGGAGGGCGTCGCCCCGGAAGCTCTGATCGACGGCTTCGCGCTCGCCAAGCGGGCCATGGGCGTGGGCGCCGGGCCGGCCGGCGGGATCCCCCCCGGCCATGTGCCGTGGAACGCCGAGCGGGTCCGGTCCGCCTCCGAGATCTTCGCCAAGCGCGGCGAGCAGCTGATCACCGTGGCCGCGATCAGTGAGGCGGACGGCTCGGTGGCCGGGTACACCGAGCTGGTCGTACCGGCCGACGGCTCCGGCCGCGCGCTGCAGTACGATACGGCCGTCGTCCCCGGCCATCGCGGGCACGGGCTCGGGCGCTGGATGAAGGCGTCGATGATCCAGCGGATCACGTCCGAGCTGCCCGGAGTGACGGAGATCGAGACCGACAACGCCGACGACAACCGGCACATGGTGGCGATCAACACGGGGCTCGGCTTCGTGCCCGTCCGGCAGACGGTGGAGTACCAGCTGCGCCTGGCGGAATGATTTCCTCCGATCCGTCCCACGACCGCCGGGGAGCGCCCTGCGACGTCATCCGGCCATTGAGCCCAAACGTGCGTAACGACACGGGCGCATACGGGGCACTCCGCGTGCGTCCGGCCCCGGCAACCGGGAAGCTGGACGCGTGATGGACGAGACGGAGTTCTGGGAGATCATCGACAGTACGCGCGCGGCCGCGGACGGTGATCCGGAGGAACAGGCCGATCTGCTGATCGAGCGGCTCGCGCTGCTCGATCCGGACTCGGTCACGGACTTCGCGCGGCACTTCGAGACGCGCTTCGCGCGGGCCTTCCGCTGGGACGTGTGGGGCGCCGCCGACATCATGCTGGGCGGCGCCGACGACGAGGCGTTCGACTTCTTCCGCTGCTGGCTGATCGGACAGGGCCGGCACGTCTTCGAGGGTGCCCTGCACAGCCCCGACGACCTGGCCTTCCTCGTCGCGGAGTTCGACCCGGAGGTCGACGGCGACGCCGAGGAGCTGGGTTACGCGGCGGACGAGGCGTACGAGCAGCTGACCGGGGTGCGGCTGCCCGACCTGGAGCTGCCGCCGCCCGGTGACCCGGAGGGCGAGCAGCTGGACATGGACGACACGGACCTCATGGCGGACCGGTTCCCCAAGTTGTGGGCCCGCTTCGGCTGACCGGACCGCCCGGCTGACCGGACCGCCCGGCCGGAGGAGCCGCTGACCGGAGGAGCCGCTGACCGGACCGCCTGAGCAGGCCGACCGGCCCGCCTACGCAGCGGCGAAGTCCAGCGGCCGGCCCATCAGCACGTCGTCCACGTACGCGCCTTCCAGCAGGAACTCGCCCGGTAGCACGCCCTCGACCGCGAACCCCATCGACTCGTAGAGCCGCCGCGCCGGAGCGTTGTGGCCCAGCACCCGCAGGGTCATCCGGGTCGCGCCCTGCCGGCCCGCCTCGTGCAGCGCCGCGGCCATCAGCCTGCGGGCGATGCCCCGGCCGCGGGCCCAGGTGTCCACCGCGAGCCCCTGTATCTGGCGGACGTGCGCGTTGCACGGCAGCGGGGTGGGCGGCACGATCCGCACATAACCGGCCACCCGCCCGTCGACCTGCGCGACGAGGATCTCCTCCGGCGTATGGCGCTCGTCGTAGAACGGCTTGCCGGGGTCGGGAGGCGGCTGCACCGCGTGCAGCGAGGACCACGTGCGGACATCGATCCCGACGAGGTCGGCCTCGTCGGCGTAGGTCGCCGAACGGACCATCACATCTGACATGCCGGCAACTCTGCCACGTGCGGCTCCCGGCCCCCAGAGCGCCCCGCCGGGTCCCGTCGCGGGGCAGAATGGCCCCATGCGTATCGCAGTCACCGGCGCGTCAGGCCTGATCGGTTCCGCCCTCGTCCGCTCCCTCGGCACCGACGGGCACGTGGTCGTCCGCCTGGTCCGGCGCGAACCCGCCGGCCCCGACGAGGTCCGCTGGGACCCCGCCCGCCAGTCCGTGGACACCAAGGGGCTGACGGGCTGCGACGCGGTCGTCCACCTCGCCGGCGCGGGCGTCGGCGACCACCGCTGGACCGCCGCGTACAAGAAGGAGATCCACGACAGCCGGGTCCTCGGCACCACCGCCATCGCCCGGGCCGTCGCGTCCCTCGACACCCCGCCCAAGGTCTTCGTCTGCGGCACCGCGCTCGGCTACTACGGCGACACCGGCGACCGCCGCACGGACGAGGACGGCCCGGCCGGCGCGGGCTTCCTCGCCGGCGTCGTCCAGGACTGGGAGGCCGCCGCGGAACCCGCGGCCGCGGCCGGCATCCGGACCGTCTTCGCCCGCACCGGCCTCGTCGTGTCCCGCCGGGGCGGCGCCTGGGGACGGCTGTTCCCGCTCTTCAACGCCGGTCTCGGCGGCCGGCTCGGCGACGGGCGCCAGTACTGGAGCTTCATCTCCCTGCACGACGAGATCGCCGCGTTCCACCACATCATCGACACCGCGAGCCTCTCGGGACCGGTGAACCTGACGGCGCCTGAACCCCTCACCAACCGCGAGGTGACCGCCGCGATGGGCCGCGTCATGCACCGGCCCACCCTCGCCACCGTCCCCGCGTTCGCCCTGCGCATCGCGCTCGGCGAGTTCTCCCAGGACGTCCTGATGAGCCAGCGGGTGGTGCCGCGGCGGCTGCTCGACTCGGGCTTCTCCTTCGCGTTCCCGGGCATCGAGGAGAGCATCCGGGCCGCGTTCGGGCACTGAGTGCCGAAAGGCTGAATCGCACCGTGCACCTGGTGCATCAGCCACGTGTGATGAGGGCATGACCCCTACCAGCGCCAGCTGACGCGAGCGGGGAACGAAGCCAACCTCCGGGAGGGGCATCGTGCTCTCAACAGCACGGCAAGCGGACGTCGTCGTGATCGGGGCCGGGCTCGCGGGCCTCGCAGCGGCGCACCATCTGATCAGTGCGGGGCTGACCGTCACCGTGCTGGAAGCGGGATCCCGGGTCGGCGGCCGGATGGCCACCGACACCGTGGACGGTTTCCGGCTCGACCACGGTCCACAGCTGCTCAACACGTCGTACTCCGAACTCCGGCGCACCCCGGGGCTCCAGGGGCTGCGGCTGCGCCCGTTCGCCCCCGGCGCCCTGGTGCGGGCCGGCGGCCGCGGCTACCGCGTCGGCGACACCCGCGGCACCCGGGCCCGGGCCGTGCTCTCCGCCGCCAGGACCCCGCTCGGCGACACCCTCGACCGGGCGGGGCTCGGCACCGCGCTCAACCGGCTGGCCGCCACCTCCACCGCCCGGCTCCTCGCCCGGCCCGAGACCACCACGGCCGCCGCACTCGCCGCCCGTGGCTTCGCCCCCCGGCTCCTCGACGGCTTCGTCCGCCCCCTGCTCAACGCCCTGCTCTGCGACCCGGACCTCACCACGTCCAGCCGGTGCGCCGACCTCGTGCTGCGCGGCTTCGCCCGCGGCGGAACGTGCCTGCCCGCCTCCGGCGCGGCCGCCGTCCCGCACCGCCTCGCCGCCGCCCTGCCGCCGGGCACGGTGCGCCTCGGCGTCCGGGCCACCGCCGTCTCCGTCAACGCCGTCGCCACCGACGGCCGCGGATCCTGCGAACTGCCCTGCCGAGCCGTGGTGGTGGCCACCGGCGCCCGCGCCGCCGGCGAACTCCTCCCCGGCCTCCGGGTACCCGGCTTCCACGCCGTAACCGTCGTCCACCACGCCGCGCCCCGTTCCCCGCTGCGCGAGCCCCTGCTGGTCCTCGACGCCGACCGGCACGGTCCCGTCTCGCACACCCTCCCGGCCAGCGAACTCGACCCCTCCCGCGCCCCGTCAGGACGCGCCCTCGTCACCTCCGTCCTCCTCGGCCCCCAGGAGGACGGCCGCACCGACGACATCGCCGTCCGCAAGCACCTGGCCGAGCTGTACGAAACCTCGACGGACGACTGGGAACCCCTCGCCACCCACCACGACCCCGAGGCCGTCCCCGTGATGACCGCCCCCCACGACCTCCGACGCCCCGTCCGGCTCCTGTGCGGCCTCTACGTCTGCGGCGACCACCGCGACACCAGCACCGTCCAAGGCGCCCTCCTCTCCGGCCACCGCGCCGCCACCCACCTCCTGGCGGACTTCGGCCTCCACCCGGCCCTGGTGACGTCCCCCCAACCGGCGGAGGAGGCGGCGTAAAGCCACGCGCCTCCGACGTGAGGACACGGACACCAGCACCCACCCCTTCCCGCCGGCTGGAGCGGGCGTGAGGTGACCGGGGCCGGAGGGGTGGGGCTTCGACATGCTGCCGAGCTGTTGGTGGGCCGCTGGGGGCACCCCCGGCCGAAGGCTGGGGGACCGTGAACAGTCAATTTCGAAGCACCGCACCGCAGGACCCGGTCACCGCACCCCCAACCGGCCCGAAGGAACCTCAGCCCACGGCCAACCCCAGCGCCGCCGCCCGCTCGTAGAACCCCCGCGCCGCCCCCGTCTCCCGAAACGGCTCCAACCGCCGCCCGAAGTCCCGCACATACTCCACCGCCCGGGTCGACCGCATCTCGGTCGCCTGCTGCATCGCCTCTCCCCCGAGCGCACACGCCAGATCCACCTCCCCCAACCCCAACCGCGCAGAAGCCAGCACCGTCCGGCAGAACACCCGGCTCCGCGCGTACGCCGGCCCCCGCAACTGCAGCGAGCGCTCCGCGTACTGGGCCGACGCCCGGTACTGCTGCAGATCCCGGTGGCAGTGGCCGAACTCGTCCGCGAGCTGCGCCTCGTCGAAGAACCGTGCCCAGTAAGGGACTTCGTCCCCCGCCCGGGCCGCCTCCAGCGAGCGCTCCGCGCGCGCCAGCGCGGCCGAGCAGGCTCGCACCTCGCCCAGCAGCCCGTGCCCGCGTGCCTCCGCCGCGTGCAGAAGGGCCTGTACGACGGCGGGCGCGCTCGTGCCGACCCCCTGCTGCGCCACCCGCGCGAGCTGGACCGCCTCGCGCCCGTGCCCGAGGTAGACCGCCTGACGGCTCATCGTGACGAGGACGTAGCCGCCGTAGACGCGGTCGCCGGACGCCTGGGCGAGGCGCAGGGCCTGGACGAAGTAGCGCTGCGCGAGGCCGTGGGCGCCGATGTCGTAGGAGGTCCAGCCGGCCAGCCGCGTCAGGTCGGCGACCGCGCCGAACAGCCGCCGTCCGAGCGCCTCGCCGTACGTGCCGCGCAGCATCGGCTCGGCCTCGTGTTCGAGGTAGCGGACGAGCGCCTGACGGGCGTGGCCGCCGCCGTAGGTGTTGTCGAGGGTCCGGAAGAGGTCGCCGACGGAGCGCAGCGCGGCGATGTCGCCCATGGTGACGCGCTGGCGGGAGACGGCGGCGCGGGCCGGCCCGTGGCCGCCGCGCGTCTGCGCGGGGATCCGGGCCCGGCCGGTGCGCTCCGCCTCCGACCCCCCGGAACCACCACCGACCGCACCACCCGCACCACCAGCACCACTACTGGCGCCACTGCTCACCCCGTGCGCCACATGCTCGTCCGCCCGCCCGATGAGCCAGTCGCGGCTCGGCACCACCAGCCCGGCCGGAGTGAAGGCGATCTTGCGCAGCTCGGCCTGGCCACCGGTGTCTTTCCGCCACAGTCCGCTGATGATGTCGATGGCTTCTTCCGGTCCTGCGGCGAACTCCAGGCCCGCGTAGACCGGCGCGCACGCGTCGAGCCCGAGATCCTGCGCGGACAGCCGCCGCCCGAGCCGTCGCGTGAAGACCTCCGCGATGAGCGCAGGGGTGGTGCCGCGCGGCTGCTGGCCGCGCAGCCAGCGCGTCACGGAGGTCTTGTCGTAGCGCAGGTCCAGGCCGTGCTCGATCCCGAGCTGGTCGACCCGGCGGGCGAGCCCCGCGTTGGAGAAGCCGGCCTCGGTGATCAGGGTGGCGAGCTGGCGGTTGGGCGAACGCTGCGGGGATCGGTCCGTCATCGGCTGCGCGGTCCACTTCCTTCGAAGGACTCCGGAACGGCGTGAATGTAACGGCCTGTAGTGCCGCACTCACCACCAGAGCCTCAGATTCCCCCGAATGGGTGATAGCCCAGCCCATTGACTTGCAAAGCCGTATCTTCCGGTCACTGACCGTGGTAACGACGCCCACCCGAACATCTCCGGCCCGCCCCCCACCCCAGCTTCCCCGGCCCCTCCCCCGGCCCCTTGAAGGCGGCCTTCGGCCCGGTCGTACAGTTGCAGGGGCGCTAACGAGGCGACTACGAGGAGCTGACGTGACTGACCTGCACTTTGTCCACCTGGGCTTCGGGGCGGACGCCGTCGAATACCAGGAGGCATGGCAGGAGCAGCGCAGGGTGCACGCCGCGCGCTTCGAGGACGAGATCCCCGACACCTGCCTCCTGCTCGAACACCCGCCGGTCTACACCGCGGGCCGTCGCACCGCCGACAACGAGCGCCCGCTGGACGGCACGCCGGTCGTCGACGTGGACCGCGGCGGCAAGATCACCTGGCACGGTCCCGGCCAGCTCGTCGGCTACCCGATCCTCAAGCTGCCGCGTCCGGTCGACGTCGTCGCGCACGTCCGGCGGCTCGAGGACGCGCTGATCCTGACCTGCGCCGAGTTCGGCCTGGAGACCACCCGCATCGAGGGCCGCAGCGGCGTCTGGGTGCTGGGCGACCCCGTCGAGCAGCGCCCGGCGGGCGGCCTGACGCTGGACTTCGACCCCCGTCTGGCCG
Source organism: Streptomyces sp. SID13666 (assembly GCF_010548325.1). Lineage (NCBI taxonomy): Bacteria > Bacillati > Actinomycetota > Actinomycetes > Kitasatosporales > Streptomycetaceae > Streptomyces > Streptomyces sp. SID13666. Next base: position 8,450 of record NZ_JAAGLX010000047.1, read on the forward strand.
ACGACGAGTTCGACCCGCGGCTGAACGGCCCGGAGTACGCCCCGTCCAACGCCGGCCAGCGCCGCGAGGACCGCAAGCTCGCGGCCATCGGCATCCGGGTCGCCAAGGGCGTGACGATGCACGGCTTCGCGATCAACTGCGACCCGGACAACACCTGGTTCGACCGGATCGTGCCGTGCGGCATCCGCGACGCCGGAGTCACCTCGCTCTCCAACGAGCTGGGCCGCGACATCTCCGTCACCGACGTCGTGCCGGTGATCGAGAAGCACCTGCGGGCGGTGCTGGAGACCGCGGCGCCGCTCCCGCGCGCCGTGTAGGGCGGGGGCAGGGCACCAGGGGCCGTTCGCGGGCTCGCGGGTGTGCCGGGCACGACGTCCTCCCGGGGGACCGTGCGGGACCACTCCTGGCCTTCACCCCGGCCCTCACTCCCTTGGGGGAATGCCCCCATGAGCCTGTTGGTTGGCTCTGTTCGTATAGGTACAAACAACGGGCGTACCCTGGGGTTCGCCGAAGATTCGAAGACACGCTGGTGGAAGGGGAGTACCGGACGATGTCCGCTGTCGCACCCGACGGACGCAAGATGCTGCGCCTGGAAGTCCGGAACGCTCAGACCCCCATCGAGCGCAAACCCGAGTGGATCAAGACCCGGGCGAAGATGGGCCCCGAGTACACCAAGATGCAGGCGCTGGTGAAGAGCGAAGGCCTGCACACCGTGTGCCAGGAGGCCGGCTGCCCCAACATCTACGAATGCTGGGAGGACCGCGAGGCCACCTTCCTCATCGGCGGCGACCAGTGCACCCGGCGCTGTGACTTCTGCCAGATCGACACCGGCAAGCCGGCCGCGCTGGACCTCGACGAGCCGCGCCGCGTCGGCGAGTCCGTCGTGACCATGAACCTGAACTACGCCACGATCACCGGCGTCGCCCGCGACGACCTGGAGGACGGCGGCGCCTGGCTCTACGCGGAGACCGTCCGCCAGATCCACGCTCAGACCGCCGAGCGGGCCGAGGGCTTCACCAAGGTCGAGCTGCTGATCCCGGACTTCAACGCGGTCCCCGAGCAGCTCGCCGAGGTCTTCTCGTCCCGGCCCGAGGTGCTCGCGCACAACGTCGAGACCGTGCCGCGCATCTTCAAGCGGATCCGTCCCGGCTTCCGTTACGAGCGCTCCCTCGAAGTGATCACCAGGGCCCGCGAGGCCGGGCTGGTCACCAAGTCCAACCTGATCCTGGGCATGGGCGAGGAGCGCGAAGAGGTCAGCCAGGCGCTGCGGGACCTGCACGATGCCGGCTGCGAGCTGATCACCATCACGCAGTACCTGCGGCCCTCGCCGCGGCACCACCCCGTCGAGCGCTGGGTGAAGCCGCACGAGTTCGTGGAGCTCAAGGACGAGGCCGACCAGATCGGCTACGCCGGCGTCATGTCCGGGCCGCTGGTCCGTTCTTCGTATCGTGCGGGCCGGCTCTTCCAGCAGGCGATGGACCGCCGCCGGGAGACGGGCGAGCAGTCGGTGGCGGCCCAGTCCGTCTGAGGTCCCGTGTGAGACCCCTCACGGTGACGCGGTGCGGCCACGCACCGCGTCACCATCCCCGCCAGGCATGCGGCGCGGCGAAGCGGAATCAGGCACGCGGCAAGGTTTCATGCGAGATTGACCGTGCGGTCACGGGCTGGTAACACAATGTGGCGAGCCTGGTTCACGCACACCCATGCGATTGCGATTCCGAGGCGTCCTGAGGGGGACCCCCATGCAGGTCGAGTCCGCACAACTCCGCCAGAGCACCCTCCACCCCACAGTCACCGTCACCGGAGCCCTGCGCGCCATGGAGGCACTGCTGCTGGGCGGGGGCCAGCAGACCGCCCGTCGCAACGCCTGGTCGGCCGTGGTCGAGGACCGCCGCCGGGCCAAGGACCGGCGTGAGGTGCAGCACGTGATCGAGGCGCTGAACGCGCCCGCCGCCGTCCGTAACACGGGGCCGGATTCCTTCTGAGCGCTGGTCCCGATCCCTTCCGGGCACAGGCTGAGCACCGGGCTCCGTTCCTTCCGGGCACAGCACCGGCTTCCCCCTGACGGGCCGGCCGGTCCCTTGAGGGCCACCGATGCGCCCACCGGCGCGCGGGCCACGTATCCTGTGCCGCATGGCGAGGAAGGAAACATCCGAGAACCCTGGGCGGCTTCAGCAGATCGCTCAGACCTACAAGATGACCAGGCGGGCCGACTCCAAGGTCGGGCTCGTCGTAGCGGCTGTGGGAATCGTCACCTTCGGTGTCGTCCTCGCCCTCGGCTTCTTGATCGACCACCCCATCTACGCGGGCATCCTGGGCTTGCTGTTCGCGTTCCTCGCGATGGCCATCGTCTTCGGCCGCCGGGCCGAGAAGGCCGCCTTCGGGCAGCTCGAGGGCCAGCCGGGTGCCGCCGCGGCGGTGCTGGACAACGTGGGCCGCGGCTGGACCGTGACCCCGGCGGTCGCGATGAACAAGAGCCAGGACGTGGTGCACCGTGCGGTCGGCAAGGCCGGCGTGGTGCTGGTCGGCGAGGGCAACCCGAACCGGGTGAAGGCCCTGCTGGCCGCCGAGAAGAAGAAGGTGGCGCGCGTCGTGTTCGACGTGCCGATCACCGACATCATCGTCGGCAACGAAGAGGGCCAGGTCCCGCTCAAGAAGGTGCGTACGACGCTGCTCAAGCTGCCGCGCGTGCTGGCAGGACCGAAGGTCACCGAGGTCAACGACCGTCTGCGATCGCTCGGCACCCTCATGAGCAACATGCCGATCCCGAAGGGTCCGATGCCGAAGGGCATGCGGATGCCGAAGGGCCGCTGAACCCCGGAACACCGACCACAACGCCCTCGTGGGCCGGGCGAGCCGTAGGCGGCTCGGCCAGGCCCACGAGGGCGTTCACGTTGGCGGGGGGCTCGCCGACGCTTGTCGCGCTCGCCTAGATCCGGACCTGAACGGCCTGCGCGGCCTTGTCGTGCAGGCCGCGGCCGTCGCGGTCCCACACCAGCGCGGGGATCACCAGCAGCAGGAGGACCGTACGGAGCACCACCGGGCCGATGCGGAGCCGCCCGCCGTCGACACGGACCACCCGCAGGCCGAGCAGCCGCTTACCGGGCGTGCTGCCGACGGTACCGAGGGTCACGACGCTCAGGGCGCCGAAGAGTGCCAGCGTCCAGGGATTGGACCCCTGGACGTCACGATGCGCGATCAAGCCGTATGCGATCACCAGACACAGCATCCAGTCGATGAACACCGCCGCGAACCGCCGGCCGACGGTGGCCAGCGAACCCGGCCCGTCCTTCGGCAGTCCCAGCCGTTCACCCCGGTAGCCGAAATCCGTGCCCATCTGCTCGGCGGCCGCGCGCGGTCCCGAGAGCCACGACCCGAGTGCTTCCCTGTTGTCCACCCGTCCACCGTACTGTGCCGCCCCGGGTCACCCGTACGGTGCCTTCACCGCCCGCGCGCGCCACCTACGACCTAGCGGTTAACCTCGTCGAAACAAATGGGTCATGCTTGGGAAATCCTCGATCCCTATGGTCGGGGCCAGCGTGCGCCATCGCACTGGCCGCGCCTCGTGTTGCCATCCCGGACTCTTCGAGCCGGGTCTAGGAGGAGTTGGATGTTCCAGAACGCCGACGACGTCAAGAAGTTCATCGCGGACGAGGACGTCAAGTTCGTAGACGTCCGCTTCTGTGACCTGCCCGGAGTCATGCAGCACTTCACGGTCCCGGTCAGTACCTTCGACCCGACCGAGACGCTGATGTTCGACGGGTCGTCGATCCGCGGCTTCCAGGCCATCCACGAGTCCGACATGGCGCTCGTTCCTGACCTCACCACGTCGCGCCTGGACTCGTTCCGCAAGGACAAGACGCTCAACATCAACTTCTTCATCCACGACCCGATCACCGGCGAGCAGTACAGCCGTGACCCGCGGAACGTGGCGAAGAAGGCCGAGGCCTACCTCGCGTCGTCCGGCATCGCCGACACCGCGTACTTCGGCCCCGAGGCCGAGTTCTACGTGTTCGACAGCGTGCGTTTCGCGACCAACGCCAACGAGTCGTACTACCACATCGACTCCGAGGCCGGCGCCTGGAACACGGGCTCCGAGGACAACAACCGCGGCTACAAGGTCCGCTACAAGGGCGGGTACTTCCCGATCCCGCCGGTCGACCACTTCGCCGACCTCCGTGCCGAGATCTCCCTGGAGCTGGAGAAGTCCGGCCTGCAGGTCGAGCGTCAGCACCACGAGGTGGGCACTGCCGGCCAGGCCGAGATCAACTACAAGTTCAACACGCTGCTCGCAGCGGCCGACGACCTCATGCTCTTCAAGTACATCGTGAAGAACGTCGCCTGGCGCAACAACAAGACCGCGACCTTCATGCCGAAGCCGATCTTCGGCGACAACGGCTCGGGCATGCACGTCCACCAGTCGCTGTGGACCGACGGCGTGCCGCTGTTCTACGACGAGCAGGGCTACGCGGGCCTCTCGGACACCGCCCGCTACTACATCGGCGGCATCCTCAAGCACGCCCCGTCGCTCCTCGCCTTCACCAACCCGACGGTGAACTCGTACCACCGTCTGGTGCCCGGCTTCGAGGCCCCGGTCAACCTGGTCTACTCCCAGCGCAACCGGTCCGCCGCGATCCGCATCCCGATCACGGGCGCGAACCCGAAGGCCAAGCGCATCGAGTTCCGCGCGCCGGACCCGTCGTCCAACCCGTACCTGGCCTTCTCGGCGCTCCTGATGGCCGGCCTCGACGGCATCAAGAACAAGATCGAGCCGGCCGAGCCGGTCGACAAGGACCTCTACGAGCTCGCCCCCGAAGAGCACGCGGGCGTCCCCCAGGTCCCGACCTCGCTCCCGGCCGTCCTCGAAGCCCTCGAGAACGACCACGAGTACCTGCAGGCCGGCGGTGTCTTCACCAGCGACCTGATCGAGACCTGGATCGACTACAAGCGCACCCAGGAAATCGCCCCCATCGCCCTCCGCCCGCACCCGCACGAGTTCGAGATGTACTTCGACCTCTAAGCCCTGCGGTCGGCCGACCAGGCGCGATCCCCCCAGAGGCCCCCCGACCTGCGGAAACAGTCCCCATCAGTTTCCACTGATCACGACCTCTTTCCACCCTCAGGTGCACCAGCGGTGCACCGAAGGGCGGAACGCCTGACGAAGAGTCAGAAGCATTGACTGAGCCCTGGCGCTCTCCGCGAGGAGAGCACCAGGGCTCAGTGCTGGGCTGGAAGGGGCCGACGGCCACCCAGCTCAGCCTTCACTGGTAGACGGCGACGATCGGAACGTTCCGGGCCGCTGCAGTATTCGCCCGCCGGTAAACGATGGTCCACACCGAACCGGTCTTGTCCGGCACGCCGTAAAGCGACCCACCATCGGTGCATCCGTAGTTCTGGCGCTCTCCGGCCTGGACAGTGGTGGCTCCGGTCATCATCCGGCAGCTGATTCCGTCGGCAAGGTCGATGATGATGGGGTCGATGACCGGTCCACCGGGCATGTGGTTGTTGTTCCCCGGCAATGGCTCGGTCACCGTGAGACGGACCATCCGGTCCGGCGTGGTGCCCATGCACAGCAGAACGGTGTACTCGGGCCCAGGTGCAGGAGCGAAGCAAGGGTCGAGAATCTCGTTCTCGGCGGAGCAGCGCCATGCTTCAACGCGCATGGTGGCTTCGGACGAGCCCCAGCACGTTCCGATGGTCTCGCCTGTCACGTTGATGCCGTCAGCCGGCATCCCGTCGGCCGTCCAGGGACGGATATCACGCACCTGAGTCCGTTTCGGCGCCTGCGGAGGCTCGGTCGACGCCGGGGCTGCCTTACTCGGCGAAGGGGTGCCGACCGCGGGTACGACCGTGGCAGGGCTGGAGCTAGGGCCGCCCTTGCTGCTGGTACCAGTGGTTGGGCTGGTCTCAGTGGTCTGGGCAGCGGGCTTGCCGATGTTGGCCACCAACCATGTGCCGGAGGCGGCGAGAGCGAAGGCAGCTATGCCGGCGACCGCAACCCAAGCGAACCGCCTGCGGCGAACTTGGGTTGCCGCAGTCGACCAGGTGGGGTCGTCAAGGGTCGGCAGGTGCCACTGGTCCGCGATCAGCCCCTGCACGACCGTGGGCTGATCGGGGCTGACCGTTTGGGCCTGGGTGGCCTGGCAGCCCAGCAGTTCGGCTGTGATCTCAGCCAATGCCCGAGCCGGTGGGCGCAGGGCTGGGTCCTTGGCAAGACACGCTTCGAGCGGCCCACGGAGGTCCTCGGGCACCATCGTCAGGTCCGGCTTACCGGACATCACGCGGTACGCCACGACATCCGGGGCGCCGATCCCGAACGGAAGCCGGCCCGAGGCCGCGTAGGCGATGAGCGCGCCCCACGCGAACACGTCGCCTGGTGCCCCGGCAATCCCGTCGCGGTAGTACTCAGGGCTGATCCAGCCCGGCGTTCCCGTCAGGATCCCTGTGCGGGTGACCGCTGTCCCGTCAGATACATGGGCGATACCGAAGTCCAGTACCCGCGGCCCTTGCGGAGACAGGATGACGTTGGCGGGCTTGAGGTCACGATGGACGACTCCCGCCGCGTGGATCGCTGCCAGAGCGCTGGCCGTGCCCGCCGCGAAGAGGACGAGCTGCCCATCCGCCAACGGACCGTGGGCAGCCAGGTGCTGGTCGAGCGTCGGACCGGGAATGTAGTCGGTGGCCAGCCACGGCACGGATGCGGTTGGGTCGGCATCCAGCAGCGGCACCAGACACGGACCCCCTACTCGCCGCAGTACCTGAACCTCCCGGTGAAACCGGGCCCGGAACTGCGGATCAGCCGCTTGCTGCGCATGAACAACCTTCAGCGCTATGCGGCGGCCGTCACGACCTGTCGCAGCGTAGACGGTGCCCATCCCCCCGACACCGAGCCGCCCCAGGACGCGGTAGGACGCGATGCGTTCAGGGTCGCCTGGCAGGGCGGGAGTGATCGTGGGCACGAGTGTGTGATCTCCAAGCAGCGGCTCGCGAGGTGATGGCAGATCAGGCTGCTCGAACGGTAGCGGCCTGGGCGCGGGCTCCGGTGCGGTATCCGTGCAAGTGATGCCATCAGGTGATGGCTCGATCTCCGAGGCATCAGCCGTGCCCGCCGCGCTCCTCGCGACTGCGCAATGAAGTGATAGCCGGTCACCATGGAACCCAGAGCAGCCTTATCCTCAGAAGCGAAGTTGCTCAGCGCTGTCCAGCCGAATTTCTAGGCTACCAAGGCGCGAGGAGCTCTCTGATCGCCCCAGAAGAGAATTTGCAGGAGCGAATATGCCCTTGCAATCCTTCTACCAAGAACGACTAATTTCGTCGAAATCTCCAAACGCGCGCAAACCCGAAATATTGACCCCGGACAAAAAGCCAACCTCTCCTTAGGTAGATAGCCAATAATGGGAAACGACGCTACATCCCATAGTCATAATGAAGAGGCCCGCCAGCGCGCCCAACAGCATTTGGTCCATGTGCATTTGCAGCTGCATTTATACACGTTCCAATGCGAACGAATGACGGAATTCTAAGGTCGATTCTCATTCCACGACTAGTCCTTGCAAATGCCTTGAGGAGCTGGTCGCCATCAAGCCCATGCGGGACTGGCAGATCTACGATACCCTTGGATTTCAGAATTCTTCCGCGCTTATTCAATGAGGTGGAGATGGTATGGAGAAGCCACCCATCGAGCTCTTTGAGTTGTGCCAAATCCGTTACGAGCGGAAAATACGACATTACTCCAGGAAAATGAATCCTTCTAGCGCGACCGCTATTTAGACGCCTGAGCTTACTTTCGCTTAGGTTGCCGTATAGATAACGTCGGATTTGAAGCAGCATTACTAGATAGTCGCGATCTACAGACGGAGCCACCCGGCCAGGAACGATTTGACCTTTAGCTAGGGGCTCCAGGAGGTTTGCCCAAATGAGAAAACTTATGCGACGCTTGATGCGGGATACAACAGATGCGCGCATTCCCGTTCCAGTGTTATCGAACTTGTATCCCACGAACTCAACACGCGGTTTTGATTTGAGCTCTACCGGCGTTCCCTCAGGCGCAAATATGCTAATTCCGTGAGATTTCTTAAAGTTCAAATCTGCGCCAATTTTTTGGCTAAGATTAGACAGGGTATCAACGGACTTGCAGATCAAAGAGTAGTCATTCGACCAAATGAGCGTGTCGTCCGCATAGCGAGCAAAGCCCACACCGAGCCTTTCCAAGGTCCTATCCAGTTCCCACGCAGCAACATTGGCCAGAAACAGGGAAATGGATGTTCCCTGAGGAAGACCAGCCCCCCGCGCATCGGGCGGAGTCCTGTGACAGTAGGCGTCTCGACTCTGCAGTGTCGTATCCAGAAACGAGTTCAGGACATGCTTTTCAAGCGGAGAGATCAAGAATCCCTGATCCGCAATTATGCGCCAAACGTAGTCATGGGAGATTGAATCGAAAAATTTGGTAAAATCATACTCTGCCAAGAATATCCTATCGCGCCCTGTCAGCTCTGAAGAAATATGCCGAATAGCATCGTGGGCCGAAAGGTCACTCCGGTAAGCGTAGGAATAGGAGCTGAAGCGTGACTGATTTTTCTCCAGCAAGCTCTTATAAACTCGTCGAGAAACCGCAGAATCTGCCACGGAAAAAACGCTGACCGTGCGACTCGTGCCATCCGACTTCGGAACGTCGTACGATAGGGGATTATAGGGAGAGTATGTTTCCATCCTAAGAGATTTCTTTATTGCGTAAGAAATTGAACTTGCCGACGACCTTACCGCATAGGGATTAAATGCCCGATTGGCGAGCCAATAATCGGGGCGCTTCACGTCACCTCTATGTGCGGAACCCGTCCGTCGAGAGCGACGAACATCGTCATCTCGAATTTCTTGAGCGTGGCGCTCATGTCGCAATATGAGCTTTCGACACTCAGCCAGCAAGTCATCTTCGAAAGGCATAGCCAACTCCGCTCAAAGTATGCGGCCAGCCCGGGCAGGAAATTACCTTTCATGCGGTTTCGCTCGTGACCGAGCTCAACTACTCAGAGCCGCGGTACCACAAAGTGGACACACGGTTCTACAAACCCGGGCCAGCCTACTCACCCTTGGCGAGTCAGCTAACTTTAGCGCTTCATCGGCAGGAAGGACCAAAGTATCCACAAGAAATCACAAAACGATCATGGAAAATGTCTATCAGGATGAGTACGAAGGCCGCGATGTCGGGCACGGCAGGGCAGGCTCACCGCGTCGTTCCAAGTACACGCGGGTGGTTGAACGGCCTAGAAGAGCACGGGGTATGTGTTCCGCGATTTGGCGGCGGCTGCCAAGGTCGTGAATGCCGGTGCAACCCGACGGGACACCGCTGATCCGATCTTGCTAGCCAACGGCGGATGGCATTGTGCTGATGGACCCTGTTGCAGGCCGCTCATGTAGCGAACCTGGCTAGCCTGTGGGGCAAGTCAGTCACTGTCCGCGCAAGGACGATCTTCGGGGACAAGGCGGACCGTGGCACACGTTTGAAGGTTTCCGAGCCGAGTGCCTCTCCGGCGGTTTCCAGAGTTTGGGCAATCGTCCCTACCTCGCCTTCCGATTCGATCCGACGAGTGAGCGGGGCGAACCTGCCCCCAGCAAGGATCTCAGGCCGGGATGGTGGCCCGAGATCGGGCGGGTCCGGTGCTCTGAGCGGTGGGTACGCCGCAAGATCGATGTCCAAGGCGGGCCAAAGGACTAGGCGTGAGTGAGTTCGTCGTGGATGTCTTGAGCCAACCGCCGAGGCAGGGGAATGTCGAGCTGCACGACGTCGACATGGCAGAACCGAACGTCGTCGTTCACGTCACCCTTCGTGAGGTGCGGGAGACATGCGCTCGGCTCCTTGTAGACAGCAGTTAAGCGGGGGGAGGTGGCCGCCTCGATCGAGTGGAGGTCCGCGAGTCGCTCCGGGCCGGGAGCGCAGGGAGACGCGAAAGATCCCAGGCGGGAGGTTCGGAGAAGAGGTTGTGATTGAAGGGGCAGGGCACCCTCGTCGGTCCGCCCATAGCGGCCCGCCCGGTGCAGGGACACCGGGCGGGGGTTGGTAGGGCCGGTCAGGAGGCCGGCGGCTGATCCGGGAACCGGTTCGGGTGAACCGTCGCCGAGTGCGGGCGGACGACGCGGACGGGGGCGAGGTTCCGCCGACCGGCGAAGTCCGCATGCTCGCATGCGTTTGATCGTCGGCGTCGGCTGAAAGGCAGGCGGCGTGCGTGACCTCAGGGTCGGTGGCAATCTGCTTCCAGGTTGCCCCGGGGATGCGAACGGTCAGCGGCGCGGCATCGTCACTCACCGAGGGTCTCCCTCGTCGGGGACGTTGTCGGGGGTGTCGAGCCAGATCCGCTGGCCGGCGCCGTCCACCGTGATGCCGAAGCGGTCGCGTGATGGGCGGCCAACGCCGTCCCACCACTGGTAGGCAGCTTCCACTTCGGTCCAGAAGCGGCGCGGACCGTACTGCTCGACCTCATAGACGTCGGCGTTCGGTACGTAGTCGATGCTGGCCCAGGAGCGGGCGTCGTCGGCCAGCAGCCACAGGGTGTGTTCTTCGCTGCCGTCGTCGGCGGAGACCAGCATCGGCCACATTCCGCTGATGCGGGAGGCGATCGCGAAGCGGGCGTCGGCGTCGTGGTAGACGTCGAGTGGGCTGACGGTAGTGACGCCAGTCTCGGTCTCGTCGCGGTGGTGGAGGTAGTCCTGCAGATATCCGCGTCCAGGGCGTTGTTGGCGGGCCCACATGAAGGCCGGGTCTCCGTGAAAGCGGCCTCGGCCGACGCCCTTGGTGACCGTGAGGGCAGCGTAGGAGCCCGAGAAGAAGCCGTTTCCAAACGGGGTGACGATCTTGCCGTCCGGGACTTTCTCGATCCAGGCGTAGGGGATGTCGCGCACCGTGCAGGTACAGATCAGCCGGTCCTTGGTGGGTCCGTCGGGATCCGGGGCCAGGCCGTCGCCGACGAGGACGGTGGGGTGGTGGCCAGCGGCGTGCAGGTTCGCCTCGGCGCGGGCGGCCAGGGAGCTGTCGATCTCGACGGTGGTGACGTTGCTGTCACCGAGCCGGTAGGCGAGCCACGCGGCGTTGTAGCCGGTACCGGTGCCCACCTCCAGCACGGTGTGGGTGTCTTCCACATCCAGAAGGTCCAGCATCTCCAGCATCAGAGAGGGCATCGACGTGGACGATGTCGGCAGTTCGTGCTCGTCGGGGAGGGTCCGGCCGTCGTTGACCTGGGTGACGATGACGGTGTCGCCGTAGACCAGGGTGCTCCAGCGCTCCAGGTTCTTCGCCCGGTCCACGGTCTCGGACGCTCCGTAGGTAAAGCGCCGCGGGACGAAGAACGACCGGTCGACGTCTGCGACGGTCTCACGCCACCCGGACGGTAAGGCGTGCTTGTTGGTCAGGATCTCGACGAGGCGCTTGCGGTCGGTCATGGCGGTCACTTCTTCTCGACGGGCTTGGTCCACTGGCCGTCGCTCTCCTTCGGCGACTGCTTCTTGTCGCCGTCGGCGCCGCCCTTGTTGTCTCCGTGCTTGGCCATGGCCGATCAGCTCCTTTTGTCGGTGGGTCGTGGGGTCTTGCTGCCACTCGCGGGGATGGGGCTGGGGTCCGGCGGGCGGGGGCGAGGAGTGGTCATCTGGGGACCTTCCGTTGGGGTCAGACAGTTGGGTGAACAGGCGTAGATCAAGGAAATGTCCAGGAGCCCGGCGTTCTTCGGTGTTGTGTGGCCGGAGCCGATGAACCGGCGGGTGCCGTCCGGCAGCCAGACGTGGCAGTAACAGCAGCGCATCCCATTGCGCTGCTCGGCGTTCAAGGAGCGATCGGGCGGAACATCCGTACGGGCTCTGAGGTGGCCGGCCAGCCTCGCAACCGCTGCGTCGGGCATTCGCTTCGCCGCCGGGCGCTATCCGCTCAGTGCTCTCCGTGGCTCCTGCGGAAGGTCGAGGTACGTGGGTGTCCGGGTCATCGTGGGATTCTCCTGTCGTGCCCAACCGCTCGACGCGGGTGCCGTGCGGTAGGTAGGACCAGTTCACCGCTGCCACACAAGGCAGGCGAGGTCGCATCACCGGACATCCCACCGGACACCTTGAGCAAGCAGTACGGTCTGGTCGCGACAGGCAGCCGCGTCTGGCTACGGTGTTGAGCGCAGGACCCGGGGGGTGCACATGTCCGAACACGCCATGGGGAACGAAGCTCTGGTCGCTGCCCGGGTACGGCACGGCTGGCACACCCAGCAGGACTTCGTCGACGCCTATGAGCGTCATGCCCGTGAACTGGGTGAACAGGCGTTGATCTCCGTGCGGCAGGTACGGCGGTGGGAGTCAGTCCGCCCCACCTGGCCGAACCGCGATGCTCGGCGTGTCCTGACGCACATGTACGGCACCGCGCTGGAGGACCTCGGCTTCGTCCGCCCGTCCCGACCGGGACGGGAACCGGAGGGCTTAGGCCCTGAGCAGCCTCAGGAGGAATTGGTGCGCCGACGCTCCTTCTTGGGCGTCGCGGCGGGCGTGGTCCCGCTGCTGGACTTGACCGGCCTGGAGCATCTGGCCTCCGCCCTGGGCGACGCCCGGCGCTACGGCGATCACCACTTGGTGGCGCACCTGCGCTCTGCCCTGGACGAGTCCGCCCGCGCCGACAGTCACCTCGGACCCCACCGAGCCCTGCCTGCCGCGTTGGGCATCCTCGCGGCCATCGACACCACCGCGCGCACCGCTCAACCTGCCGTGCGCCGTGACCTGCTTGCGCTCGGCGCGAGAGCTGCCGAATTCACCGCCTGGCTGCACCGCGACGGCGGATCCACGCCCCAGACCACCACCTACTGGCACGACCGCGCCATCGAATGGGCCACCGTGAGCGGCGACGACGCGATGCACGCCTACGTCCTGCTCCGCAAAGCCCAGGCCGCCGACCGTGATGATCCGGCCCGGATGCGCGATCTGGCGCACGCCGCCGTTCACGGGCCGTGGGCGCTACCCGCGCGCGCCCGCGCCGAAGCCCTCCAGCAAGAAGCCCGCGCCCTTGCCCTGACCGGCGCCACCGCCGACGACGTCGCCCGCACTCTGGACCAAGCACACGAAGCGCTGGCCAGCGCACCACCGGCCGGGGCGGCGAGCTGCACCGGCCCGCTGTGCGAGGGCTACACCGAGCAGCGGCTGATGGTCCAAAGCGCCATCTGCCACCGTGAGGCCGGCGAGAGCGAACGCGCCGTGGACCTGTTCCAGCAGTACCTGCCTGCCGCACCGTTCGCGCCCCGTGACCGAGCCTTCTTCACCGCCCACTGGGCCGGAGCCCTGGCCGCAGCCGGAGAAGCGGACGAGGCCGCGTCCACCGCCATACTCTCCCTCGATATCGCGGCACCCGCACGGTTCGGGCAGGCCATCGAGGAACTGCGGCGCACCTCCAAGGCCCTGGCGCCGCACGCGCGGCGACCAGCGGTACGGGACCTGCGCGACGCCCTCGCGGCCATACCTGCAGCCGTTTAGGACTTGTCCGGCCGACCAGCTGCCGAGCCCTAGCCGGACGGCCGGATCGCAGCGAACCGGACACTCATGGTGGGACCAAGGTGGTCGACAAGGCCGTATCCGGGCTGATCCGGCCAGGGCAGGCTGTAGAGGAACGAGGTGGTGATCACCTGCACCACTTCGAGGACATCGAGTCGATGCTGCTCCTCCAGGAACCGCAGCGTGACTCGCCAGTCCGTCTCGTCTCCTCCGAGGAACGAGGCGACCGTCTCCTGAACGACCTCCCAGAAGAACAGGTGCGGCAGGACCCCTTCCAGGTTGTAGAGGTGGGCCTCAAACAAGTCCTCGAAACCGGGCACAGCCGCTACCAAACCCCGCACCAGCTGAACACCTGGCTCCATGCCACCCCCACCCTTTAGGCGCTCAGGATAGGGCCACTCCCTCATTCATGATCAGCCGGAGAAGTCCTAGTTGGTCAGGAACCCGGTGACGCGCTCGATCACTTCGGCCTGCCATGCCTGGGACTGCGGGTCCAGATACTGCGGGTCCTCGTGGACGGCGAAACCATGCTGGGCCCCATCGAGCTCCATGAGTTCGGTCGGGCCGCCGAACAGCGGCCGATAGTGGCGCGAGGACTCAACAGAGACGAAGGTGTCCGCCGTGCCGTGAACGATCAGCACGGGTGCCCGGACCGCCGAGACAATGGCCGCCGCATCGAGGTAGAAGACCTCATTGAGCAGCGCTCGGCCCAGCTCGAACGGGTCCTTCTCGGTGAAGCCCTGCTCGTCCAATGACCGGGCGAATTCCGGGGAGAGGCAGTCCCCCGCCCAGTACGGCTTGCGGGTGATGTACCGCTCGCGGTAGTCCAACCGCGGGTTGAGCAGCACCACACGCCCCACTTCGGCCGGCTGATGCGCTGCGTGCAACGCGGCGGCACCTCCGGAAAACGATGCGGCGATCACGTGCACCGGCCCGGCGTGCCCGGCTTCGGCGCGCAGGTGATCGCCGGCGGCGCGGATGTCGTTGGTGACTCCGGCGATGGTCAACTCCTCAGCCCGACCACCACTGGCTCCGTGTGCCCGCAGATCGAAGCGTAGGCACCCAACCCCCGCGCTCGCCAGACCAGTCGCCAGGCGAGCGAAGAAGCCACCCTCCTCCCGGGTGACCCCCGCTCCGTGCACCAGCACAGCTGCTCCGCGCTGCGGTGAAACGGCGTCAGACACCGTTCCGGATAGAGCCGTGCCATCCAAGGACCGAAACGCCGTCTCGCGATCACCCATGCGCCGATCGTAGCCACCGAGGCCATATGTGCCGAGCTGCCCGTGCAGAGCTGGGGCAAAACTCAGGCTCCGCGAGAAGCTGTGGCCCAACCGTTCCCCGCGACGGTATACCGCCCAACCGCGGAGCCGTCAGGCTCGTCGCCGGCCCCTGAGAGGTCCGCCTCCCGTCCAGGAGCTTTACTCCTGCTCCTGGACGGGCGCCGGGGCGGCTGCCTGCCCGAACGGCACATCCATCGCCTGGACAGACGCGGTGTGGCAGCGCTCAGGAGGGTCTTGGAGTTGCCCGTAGCGGTTGGCCGAGGAGCGTGTTGAGTCTTGGCGCGGCCAGGTCGAGGAGTTGCTCGCCGAAGAGGCAGAGGGACCCTTCCCTGGGGTCCCCGAACGATCCGTAGCTGACGTCCGGTGCGACTTCGAAGATCCAATCGCCGTCGGGGAAAAAGGCGTCCTGCCACGAGGTACGGGGGGCCTGATGTGGTAGGACGCGTCGGCACGAATGCTGCCAGTCCAACAGAAGTAGTTCCCCGTCGGCAGGTGTGCAGGCCAGCAGGGCATCGCTCATCACGTCGTACAGGGCGTCGGTGAGATCGTCGATCGGGTAGCCGTCAGGCGTGTCGAGGGCGTCCAGCGACCACGTTGCCGAGGGGATGGGCTCTGCGATCGCCGGGCGCTGCTGGATGTTGAAGCGCAGGACCGCGTCGACGGCCGTCCATGCGGCGCCTCTTTCAGGGTCGGTCAACTCTCGGAGGTAGGCGTTGCTCATGTGACGTTTTCTCCCAGTCGCGCTGACGGGGTGGGGGCCGGTGCGGCCCCCACCCCGGAGGTCCTACTTCTTCCAACGTCCAATGTTATGGAAATTTGCGTAGTGGTCGACAGTGATGTACATGAGCCCATCGCTGGAATACACCAGTCTAGTGCCGGGGTTGTTCTTCCGCTTCAGCTTGTAGTCCTGGCCGACATCAGCTTCATACCAGGTGCGTCCTGGCTCCGGCGGCAAGAGATTCGTTTCGTTTCTGTATACGTCTCCGCCGAGCGACTTCCCAGGAGCGCTATTGGCGAGAGCCTTTCCCTTGTCCCAGCCGAGTTTCATGGCTTCGTCCTGTGTGATGTAACCGACGGGAAGTTTTCCGGACTTTCGCAGGGAATTGATCAGTGGTCCCGCTTTCTCCCATGTGTCATAGAACTCGCGGAGCTTGAGCAGCTCTTCAAAATGCTTACCGGACCTGATGTCCTTGCCGATGGCACCGATGATCGGAATGCCAGCCATGACCCGGGTGGTCGTATCGAGGGGCAGCCCGGTGACCTTGTCGTAACCGGTGATCCCCTCGTAGAAGCCTTTGACACTTCCTATGCCGGGCAGGAAGTCCAGCAGAGAGGAAACCACCTGCCCCTGAATGGCGTCGGCGAACAGTGAGTTGCCAGCCTGAGGGAAGTCCTTCTCCAGCTGCGACAGATCAAGATGGAGCAGACCCTCGGAGGCAAGGGGCTTGAAGCCGGCGAACGCGTCGCGCAGTCCCTTGTCCACGGAGGCGACGGACTTCGTGGTGGCGTCGAGCGCGGCGTTGACCTTTTGGATGGCGGTATTGGCCTCGGCGATACCGGCGTTGGTCTGTGCCATGGCAGCTTTTGCTTCGCCGATGCCTTTGTTCGCCTGGTTCAGGCCGCTTTGTATCTGCTTCAGGCCCCGAAGCTCGACGTCCATGCCCTTGTTCGCTGTTTCCAGTGCCGCGTTGACCTTGGGGAGATCCTTGGCGACGGTTGCCGAGGCCATGGTTATGGCGGTGATTCCCGGCAGGACATCAACGATGGTGCTGATGGTTTGGAGCGACTTGAGTTCGATCGTTGCGAGGGTTTCCAGCCTCTTGTAGAAGATCGATCTGACGTCTTCGGCCTTCAACGTGCCCTTGGACCATGCGTCCATGGCCTGGGTGATGTCGTAGGGCTTGTCCTTCTCCCCCGGGGCGCCATGGGAGGTCTGGAGGACCATGTCCGTGTGAACCAGGAAGGCCACAATGATGCCGACTTGGTGCTCGGTCACCTCCCGGTCGCAGACCACGCGCTGCAGCAGTGGGAGGGCAGCACAGCGGGAATGCGGATCCCCCGCTGCGGAGGGGGCGGTGGGACCGGCGAGCGGTGCGGCGAGGGCCGATCCGGCCGATCCCAGCAGGACTGCAAGGGTCAAGGCTAGTGCGGCGACAATTCTCGCCCGTATTCGAACGGTAGTAGGCAACAGCAATCTCCTCGTGTTCATCGTGGGTCCCAAGGTCGGTATGCCGAACCGTGGCGTGAGCGCGCTGCAGCGCTGTCGGCAACTGAGCTGCCCATCTGTACGGCGTAGGCAGAGCCGTGGTGGCAGGCAGGGCCCGGATAGCCCCAGGGCCGGAAGGCGGGCGGGAGTCTGCCCGCACGGCGCGCAGGTACCGACCGCTCAGGCACGGGTGGCAACTAGGCTTATGTTACTGGATAGTTCGACCAGTCAGTACAAAACAGTCTCTCTGTAGTTGCGTTGCGCCGTGCCGGCATCCCCGACCCTTGGCAGGAACCATCCCCTGGCCTGTCTCACCACATTTGGTACTAGATGCCCGTGGCACCTTGCGTCTCAACGGCGGTGACGCTGCTGCTTGAAGGTTCGATCGCGGTGCTGGTCCGGTGTGCCGGGTACTACCTCATGCGCTGTGGCGACCTTGGCGACGCTGCTGCTGGCAATGGCTGCTTGCTCGCGTTTGCTGGTGGTGCTGGTGATGCGCCAGTGGAGGACTTCGGCGGGGGATTCGGAGCTGGCCAGTTCGCGTTGTTCGGCGGCCTCGGCGAGGACCCTGCGGGGGTTGCCGGCGGCCTTCTCTGCTGCGGCGAGGGTGGTGGTCAAGGCGGCCCAGGCGGGGTCGGTCAGGATGCGGTCGGCGTGGGCGGGGATGGCCTGGCGCACAGCGGTTTCGTAGCGATCGATGGTGGCTGGGGTCGGTGCTTGGTGAGCGAGGGTGGTCAGGGTTGGGCGGGCGGTTTGTTCGTAGGCGGTACGAAGGTGGGTGAGGGTTGCTTGGGCTGCTGCCTGTTGCTGCTGGTGGCCTCGGACTTCGCGCCAGCGGATGGCGGCGGTGGTGACCAGGATGGCGATGGAGAGCAGGACGGCGGTGCCGGTGCCGTCCTGGTTGCTGGTGGCGGTGTAGAGGAGCTGCTTTGCCGCGCTGCGCAGGCTGGCCGCCTGGTGGTCTTCGGCGCGGACCTTGGAGCGGGTGGCGCGGTGGAACGTGGCGGCTGCTGCTCGTAGTTCGGTCTGGTTGGCGGTGGGTGCGGCCAGGGTGGCGTTGTCGAGGAGGTCGCCGAAGGCGGCCAGGTGGGCTTGGGCTCCGGCGTCGTCGTCCCCTTCGAGGGCGGCCAGGGTGTGGCGGGCGGCGTCTGCCGCCATGTACCAGGGGTTGCCTGTGCGGAGTTCGGGGTCCTGGGCGCCGAGGTGTTTGCGGATCTCGGGCAGGGACAGGTCCGGGGAGAGCTTGGAGCCGGAGAAGTAGATCGGCTCGCCTGCCGCATTGGTGTCCTTGGGGTGGGCAACGCTGTAGCCGGTGATGTCGCGGGATGGCGCCTGGCGCAGTTTGACCTTCATGCCCGTGCTGGTCAGGACGGCGAAGAATTCGGGCTCGGTGCGGGCGGCGGCCTTGGCCCGGCGGACGGCTTCCCGTAGCTCCTCGCGTGCGGGCCGGGTGCGGCCGAGGCGTTCGGCCTTGAAGTGCTCTTTGCTGGTGGCGCGTTTGGGGGCGGTGCCGTCCCCGCGGTTGAGCTGGCGCAGGCCGTAGTCGGTTTCGATGGTGCGACAGGCGGCATGGACGGCTTTGCGGTCGAAATCGCGGCGGGCGACCCGGCCGTCCTGGCGCACGAGGGTGGCGGCGATGTGAATGTGATCGGGGGCGTGGCGCACCGCGATCCAGCGGCAGGCTTTGGTGTCACCGGTCGTGGCGATGCCGGCGGCGTTCAGGACGCGGCGGGCGATCTCGGCCCATTCGTCGTCGGTCAGGAGCCGGTCGGTGGGCGCGGTCCGCAGCGAGCAGTGCCAGTTCGTGATGGCGGGGCGCTGGTCGGCGGGCAGGGCGGTGACGGGCAGGTCGAGCTGAGCGGCGAGCTTGGCCTCGGTGGCCGGGTCGGGGTGGGGCCCGGGGTCGGGGGCGAAGCCGTTCCAGGAGGCGACCAGGTGCTGGTCGGTGTGCTCGTTGTGCTTGCCCGGCCCGAAGAGGTAGTGGACGACGCGCCTGCTGCCGCCATTGCCGGTGGTGATTTTGGGAATCACGGGCGCTCGCCTCCTGCCAGCGCGGCGGCGGTGGCATCGATGCGGTTCAGGGCCTCGCCCAGGTGCTCCAGCAGCTTCCGGGCCTGGCCGTTGAGGGGGTGGCGGGGTGGGAGGTGGCGCTGGAGCTGGGCGGCGTTATTGGCGAGGGCAGCCAGCAGCCGGTTGGCTTCCATCAGCTCTTCGAGCTGCGCGCGGGTGTCCGCGATGGCAGCACGGGGGTTGTCCGAGCGGGCGGCGAGCAGGGCCGTGGTCGCGACGTAGGCGCCTGGCTCGATGCCGAAGTGCTGGGCGGTGGTGGTGATGCCGGCCCATTCGTGGTCGCTGAAGCGGGGGCTGACCCGGTGCTCGCGGGGCCCCTGCGGGCGATGGCGGTGACAAACGCCGATATCCACAGGCGTGGGGATATCGACGGTGTTCGTGGCGCCGAGATTGGTGACGGCGTCGTCGACCTGGGCGACAGCCTCCGCGAAACGTCGCAGCAACGCATCGGCGTGATCGGTCAGGGCACCACCGGAGTTGAGGCGGTGCACCAGCTGGTTGAAGGTGCCGCCGATGCGGGCGGCGGTGATGTTGCGCTCCATGAGCTGGTCGGTGACGTGATCAGCAGGGCAGTCCGCTCCGGATGCGGCGACGGCAGCTGCAGCAACGAAGCCGCCGCGCTTGCGCTCACAGTCGCTTGCGGCACGTACGACGTCGTTCCACTCCTCGCTGTCGAAGCGGAGGGCGACGCGGTGCATACGCGGTTCTGGAAGACGCAGACGGTAGCGGGCCACAACGTCGGCGATGGAGGCGTGGTCGGCGGCCGGTTCGGACGGCACTGGTGCAGCGTTGGTGGTCGGCACCCCTGGGCCGAGCGCCTCCGAAGTCGACCGCCCGCGGTCGGCGCCTGCCCGCTCCGCCACCCCCGGGGCGGAGATGGGTCCGGTAGGAGTCCTTTGAGGACAACTTGCTGCCCGTATCTCTGCCCCTGTCATCTCTTCCGGGGCCAGTCCACGAACCCAACTGCGAATGATTCGTTGACGTAGTCCGCGCTTGCTCATGGTGGTACTGCTCCTCGGTTCCGGCGCGGTTCTGGGCACCATGCGATTTCACTCGTCCCACCCGTCCCATGCCTGGTCAGCACAGGTACGAGTGGTCACGCTGGTACGGGTCGACTCGTCCCAACGTGCTCCGGCTGTGGGCCATGGGGTGGCGACGGCAGGTGGCTGGTACGGGTTGACTCTCTTCGGGGAAACGACCCGTCCCCGCGCTGACCTGCGCAGGGACGGGTGGTACGAGTCGTGCCGGGTTACGGGCGGGTGGGACCGGGCGTAGTGGGCTCGGGGCAGTAGCGGGTCCAGGCATCGGCGAACTGGGCGCGGTAGAAGCCCTTTCGCTGGCCGTCCCGGAAGCGGACGGTGCAGGAGTTGATGCCGTAGTCCTTCAGCAGGACCTGCAGCCCCCGTGGGCTCAGCCCTCCGTTGCCGTACTCGGCCCATGGGGCCTCGGCGTCGGCGCGCAGGCGGCAGAGCAGGTCTGCGGTGCCGAGGGCGTGGGGGTTGCCGAAGCCGGCGAACGCGGTGCGGATGTCGGCGAGGATGCGGCTCTTGAGGCCGTTCTCCTCGTCCTGTCCGGTCTCGTGGTCGGTCATGGTCCGGCAGGCGGCGCGGGCGGTGGCGGGCCAGTGGCCTCCGGCGAGGTCGGCGACGATCACCAGGGGCTCCCAGGTGTCCGCCGCACGATCATCGACCGGCAGCGGCGGCTCCATTTCGGCGGCGGTCGCGGCCAGAGTTGCGGTCCATGCGGCAATCCGGTCACGGAGATCGTTGAGGACGGGGATGTCCCGGCGGGAGCGGAAGGGCTGGACCTTCTCGTGCACCGCTCGACGGCGCATCCGGACGACGACCGCGCGATCCATGATCGTGTCGGGGAGGTCGCCGATCCCGGCCAGGGCCGCCATGGCGAAGGTCAGGAACTTGGTCGGCTTGTGCTCCGGGCCGGACACCCGGGTGGTGGGGCGGTTGCGCTGGTGACCGGCGTTCAGCAGGCCGCGCATCTCCTCGTTCTTCTCCGCCACCTTCACGTTGCCGAACAGGGTGTCCGCCTCGTCGACCAGCAGGGTGGGCGGCTCCTTGGTGATGGAGCGGAAGATCGCCGCCGGGGTGGAGTTGATCGTGATGAAGGGGGCGTGGACGGTGTCGTGCAGGACGTCCAGAAGACGGGACTTACCGCACCGCTTGACCGGTCCGACCACCGCCAGGCGCGGGGCGTGCTGCCACGCGGGCTGGAGATGGGTCGCCGCCACCCACAAGGTCGTGGCGTTCAGGGCCTCCTGGCTGGGCATGACCACGTACCGGGTGATGGCTGTCCGCAACTCGTCCAGCAGGGCCGCGCCTTCAGTGACCGGGGCATCGGGCACCTCGGTCGGTCCGGTCGGCTGACCGGGGTCACTGACCGGCGGCCGGTCACTCCCTCCGGTCACTCGGTCAGTGATTCCGGTCAGCCGGTCAGTCACCGGCACATCGTCGGTGGCCGGGTCACTGGACCGGTGTATGCCGGGCTGACCGGGGATCGCCACCGGCGGCCAGAGGATCTTGGGGGATGCGCGCTGGGCGGGTGGGGTCGTAGGGTGCATGGTGAAGCTCCTCCCGCTGGTCTCTTGGGCTGCCAGGCCCGTTGACCACGGTTGATCGTTTGAATCTCGGTTCTGGGGACTTCGTTCGGCCCTCGGCGTTCACAGCGCCGAGGGCCGTATTGCGTTCGGGGCGCGGGCTCAGGCCGCGCGCTCTATGGACTGGGCGTCCAGCCATACCTCCACCTCCTGCCAGCGGTAGCGCAGGTGGCGGCCGACCTTGGTGGCCTTCGGTCCGACCCTCCGGTGGTTCCAGGCGTAGAGGGTCGCGAGCGGCACGCCCAGGTAGGCGGACAGTTCCTCCGGCGTGGCCAGGGGACGTCGCTCCCCGTTCGAGGCGGTGCGGTGAATTGGCGGCATAGGGTTCTCCATCGTGATGCGAATCCCGGTGATCACGACCAACGTAGCCACATCGATCGCGTTCCATCCAGCGACATTGTGGTGGCAAATCACGGCCGCGCCAAATAGCGCTCACGGGCGCCGGTCGGCGAACTCCATACGGGCGGAACACACCGATTCTCGTGGGCGGAAGATCTGGTGCAGAGGCGAATAGCGAGGTACGGTGCCCCGCCCCTTCGAAGGGGCGGGGCAGGCGTGGGTGCTTCGCTTGTCCCCGCTCCACTCCCCCGCCTCCCGCCGACTCTCGATCCACCGTCTGCACTGGTCAGGAGGCCATCTGGGCCCTGGGCTACCGACCCACTCACGACTGGCAGGTTGACCCAGCCGCCCGGGGATCCATGTTTACTTGTAGCGATGCGCCCCAATGATCCGCGTGGATGGCGCCGCCACCCACGCGTATATCAGATTTCCCCGGCCGCGCAGTGGATGCCCTTATCCGCTCGCGCAGATCGGCTCACGATTCTGGACTGGGCAGCACGAAACAACTTCTTCGGCGGCACCATTTCTCCGAACCGGAAATCGATGCTACAAATCTCCTTCACGACCGACCGACCCCTCGATTCCGGACCGATCGGAGTCAGACCCGCACGCGACCTCGAACGCCTGCGGACGGGCGCGGCCACCTCCACCGGCAATCCGAAGGGGCTTCTCATCCATGGCCGAGCCGTACGACCGCTGGCACCTGAAGCGACCCGGCCTGAACGACGAGCGCTGCAAGGCGCACGGCAAGGTGCCGTCCAGGGAACACGGGCGCGGCAAGCGCTGGCTGGCGCGGTGGCGCGACCCGGATGGGGAGCAGCAGAGCGAGAGCTTCGTCCGGCAGGAGGACGCCCGTCAGCGTCTGACGCAGATGATGGGCTCCGTCGATGACGGGACGTACATCGCCCCGAAAAAGGGCGAGACGCTCCTCAAGACGGTTGCCGAGCAGTGGCTGGAGAACCAGTCGCTGCCGAACCCGCGCACCTACGCGCAGTACGAGTCCTGCGTCCGCAACCACATCGTCGGGCCGTTGGGGAAGCTCATGCTGAACCAGATCAAGGCGTCCACCATCCAGACCTGGATCAAGCGGCGGCTTGAAGTTCTGGACGAGACGACGGTCGGCCTCGTCTTCACGCACTTGGCGTCCATCCTGGCCATGGCCGTGGACGACGAGATGATCCCCAAGAACCCCTGCGAGACGGGGTCGGTCAAGCGCGTCAAACCGCGGCGGTCCAAGAAGGCCGCGAAGGACGTTCCCCTCACCTGGGAGCAGACGGACCTGCTGCAGAAGCACCTGCTGGAGCGATACCAGGCGGTCGTCGACTGCGGGCGCGGTCTCGGCATGCGCCAGGGCGAGATCTTCGGCTTCAGCCCCGACGACGTGGACTGGCTCTGCGTCGAGAAGACCGTCCACATCCGTCGACAGATCACGCACGACCACGGCGCCCTCGTCTTCGCTCCGTTGAAGGGCGGGGACGACGACGATCTCAAGGACCGGCACGTACCCGTCACCGACGAGCTGGCCGTCATCCTCGCCGAGCACATACGGAGGTTCCCGGCGGTCGCCGTCACGCTGCCTTGGATGACGAAGGGCGGGCCGCCAGTCACCGTGCGGCTGATGTTCACCACGCGCGAGCGCAAGCCACTCAACGGCAACTACTTCAACTACCTGTGGAAGGCGGCCCTTGAGGCGATCGGGGTCATAGACGCGATCAACGACAAGCCTGTGGGCAAGGGCCGGAAGTGGGGGAAGTGCCGGGACAAGATGATGCACGCCCTTCGGCACCTGTTCGCGTCCGAAGCCATCAATGCCGGCGTGGATGTCTACACGCTCGCCGATCTACTCGGCCATGAAGATCCGGCCTTCACACTGCGCAGGTACGTGCACCGCGTCGCGGGCGCCGTGTCGAAGGCACGCAAGGCCATTGGGCAGAGGTACCGATTGACCGCGTAGCGGGGCACGGCTGTGAGGCTGCGTCTCCAGCGCCGTCCGGAAGCTGTGCCGGGCTTTGCGCGAGAAAGCGTCGAGCTGCCTCAGCGATCTCGTCCAGCTCCCCCTGGCCGGCAACCCTCCGAACGGGCCTCCTCCAGGTCCTCGGTTGTCAGCGACAGCAGTCGGAGCTCCTCCAACTTGCTGTCGAAGAGCTCGGCAGCCTCGCCATGTTCGTTGTGCCCCAGCCCGGCCGCGATGACTGGACACGGCGCCGCGAGGGACCAATCATTGATCGGATGATCACGGGAGCGGCATCGCTATGGGACAAATTCGACCGGATGAGAGGCGCGTCGGGCTTCTTGACACCTGCCGAACTGCTTGAGCTCGCCGACAGCGGATCTGTCGTACTAGACCCGTTTTCGGTGATCCTGTCCAAGCACGTCACCATCGGCCCCGGCAATCTCTTCTATCCGGGCGTGGTCATCGAATGCGACGACGAAAGTCATTGCGTCATCGGTGGCGACAACGTATTCCACGGCGGGACACGCATCGCTGCGAGCGCGGGCGGAAGCATCACGATCGGAGACAGGTCCGTGATCGGGGAAGGTGGCGCCCAGATCAAGTCAACGACCGCAGACTCCGAGGTCTCGATCGGTGACGGTGTCCGGATCGCCAACGGCGCTGAGCTCCTCGGTCGCAGCCGGGTCGGCACGGGCTGCCAGATCCTCGGGCCAATCTCGGCCCGGTCGGTATCCCTGGCTGATGGCGCAACGCACGCTCATCCCAACCCCGACCGACGCGGGGCCGTCCTCAAAGGGTTCGGCCGGGCCCAGGACATCCGGCTCGGTGTCGGAGAAGTCATCAACGGGGCAGGCGATTTCGGCTCCGCTCCCGTAGAACGACAGCGGGTCTACCACCCTCTCGCCCCGAACTCCTGAATGGGAGTGGGGACCGATTATGGTCAGATGAATAGCTGTCCCTAGACGAGTTGATCCCAAGTGATCAGTGAGCGTTTTCAGATTGGCCACCGATGGGGTGACGGCCAGATTGGCCGCAACGCACGAGGCACCCGTGCCGTTGAGGGAGGTGTTCGACGTCTCGACTCATCAGCGCAGGTGCCTCGTTGGTTCCCTATCCTGCCGCACTCGACCTGCCTCATGCGCTGGTCGAGTGGGTCACCATGCTCATCGTCACCCGCGAGGGTGACCGCCGCTGCAAGCTTCCGCCGAACCGACGCGCGCTCGTCGCTCTGGTGTACCTGCGCAAGCACGACACCCTGGCCCAGATAGCGGCCGGCTTTGGCATCTCGGTCGGCACCGCCCACGCCTACACCACCGCGGTGATCGACCTGCTGGCCGCCCGGGCACCCGGCCTGCTGAAAGTTCTGCGCGACCACGAGCCCGAGTACGTCCTGCTCGACGGGACGCTCGCCGAGTGCGACCGGGTGGGCGACGGCCGGACCGACTACTCGCACAAGCACCGTCGCCACGGTGTGAACGTGCAGGTCGTGACCGACACGGCCGGGCAGGTGCTGTGGATCTCTCCGGCCCTGCCGGGCCGGTGCCACGACCTGACCGCAGCCCGCACTCACCGGATCATCCGGATCTGCGAACGCCAGGGCGTCCCCATCCTGGCCGACCGCGCCTATACGGGCACCGGACCTTGGGTCA
The DNA here is from genome assembly GCF_010548325.1 of Streptomyces sp. SID13666. NCBI lineage: Bacteria > Bacillati > Actinomycetota > Actinomycetes > Kitasatosporales > Streptomycetaceae > Streptomyces > Streptomyces sp. SID13666. Next base: position 34,056 of record NZ_JAAGLX010000047.1, read on the forward strand.
CCACCGGGCGAAGACGCCCGCCCGGCGGCCGGCTGACCCCAACAGAACGGACGGTCAACCGGGCACTGTCCACGTCCCGGGCTCCCGTCGAACGCGGGATGGCACTACTCAAATCCTGGCGGATCTTCCGAAGATCGCGATGCAGCCCAAATCGAATGACGTCAATCGCCAAGGCAGTCCTCACCCTGGAGAGACAACGCTGAAAATGCTCATTGAATGTTTCTTCAGCGAAACGATCTCCGCCAGCCGCATCGGTGACATCGCCCGCGCCACCACGGAATATGGAAGTGACCCTCACTGAGAAAACGTCACTCGCCGCGCGGTGGCCTGACGTACCCTTCGGCAGTCAACGCCGACGACCTCGGGCCGTTGCACGCTCTCGCGGGGAGGAGATCGCATGCAGGACCCTTCGGACTCGATAGTGGCCGCCGGCCCTGAGGTGGAGGGCCGGAGCGATACCGCCGGCTCACGTGCTGCGGACTGTCCGGCACCCCCCTCGGGCAGCAACTCGGCAGCGGCATCGACGGTCCTGGTGGAGGTGCGGCCTGGGATTGCCGTCGCCTTCGGGGAGATCCCTGCGGAGCTCATAGCGGAGCTCAAGCTCCATCCGATCGACTTGGGGCTCGTGTCGGTCGACGACCGCACCCGGATCTCGACAGCCCTCGCCTCGATCGGCAACACGGCGACCGTGGGCGGAAACCTCGCAAACGCATTCGCCGGCATGGAAGGGATCTACCAGCTCAGCGACGCGACGCGGGCATATCTGAGCGCCGGCGGGGCCCTCGCAGCCAAGGACGGCGCGAATCTCGGAGCGGTGATCGCCAACGGCCGGATAGTCCATCAGGCCCGCTGGATCCCTGTGACTGCGGTGAGCGCGGCGGAGGTCGCCGTCGCGATCGGGCCGGCGCTGGCCATGGTCGCGCTCCAGATGATGCTGAGCCAGGTCGCGGGCCTCGTCAGAACCAACATCGCGCTGACAAGCGAAGTCCTCACGACGATGCGCCACGGTCAGTGGGCCGACCTGACGGCGCTCGTCGATACCGTCGACCGCGCCGTTGGCCGCGCGCGTGAGCTCGGATCGGTCACGACCACGGAGTGGGAGAAAGTCGCGGCCAAAGACGACGACCTGCGTAAGCAGCGTGAGACGTACCGGCTGAATGTCGGGGAACACGTCCGGCAACTCGGTCAGCTCGACGCACCTGGCCGACGTCAGTATCTCGAGACGAACGCCAGGGCAATCATCTTCGACGCCTACGCCCTCCTGTCCTCACTCCAGGCATGGACCGGATATCAGACGCTCCACGCCGCGCGTGCGAGGGCCGCTGGATGTGAAGAGGCTGACGAGGCGCGGCTCGTCGAGATCATTGAGCGTGAGACCGGCGAGGAGCTCAACTCCGCCTTGGCCGAGGCGACGAGCCTCGTCGGCTCGCTGACGCGGGAGCTACGAATCATCGCCGAGCTCCCCGGACGCTCAACAATGCCTCTGATAGGGAAGCGGAAGGAAGCAAAGAAGGCCCGCCTCACCAGTGCCCAACTCCTGGAGGCGATCCAGCCTCTTGCCGACGCTCTCCATCCACCAACCCCGCCGCTCCGAGCTCCCGCCGTCGTCTGCGCGCCCAAGTCACTGGATCTCGAGCGGTACCTTCGCATCTTGCGATGGTTCATCGAGGACGGTGAGACCCTCCGCGTCCTCGGCCTCGATGCCCCCGCTCGAATGGGTGCGATCCTCGATGGAGCAAAGGGGAAGGTAGCGCCGGCGATGGACAAAGCGGCAGCAAGGAATCTGGTCGTCGTCACGGATCGCCGCATCATCACGGCCAAGACGAACGCATTCCTCGGGCAGGGCGAGATCGCTCAGGATATCTCGATTGACCGAGTGCGATACGTCCGAGCCCCGGCCACACGGGACGGAAGCGGGCGCTCGGCGATCGACCTCATCACGCCCGAGGACACCATCCAGTGGCTCTTCGACTCCGACATCGACAACACCGATGTGGCCGGGCTCGCCGCCGTGCTGGCCGAGTCGATGAACATTCCGGACGACGAACGGGTTCAGCTCCAGCGGCGCAGCTTCGCCTCGTTGGAGGTGGGCAGCAAGAGCGAGAGTGCCGGTACGAGGTATGTGGAACCGTCTGGATCCTAGGCTCCGACTGGCGATGTCGAGCAAGACTCAGGCTAAAAGAAGGTGGGCCGCAATCGACCCCGCGCTCGGGCGCCCCGAGAGTGCAAAGCGCGGACTGCGGTCTGCTTCCGGCTCTACGACCTCCGGCACACCGGGCACACACTGTCTACGCGCTCAGGGACACGATGGTTCGGGCGGGGCAGTCCTCGGAAAAGACGCCGCTGATCTACCAGCACTCGGACCTCGAACGACAGCAGGACGTGGCCAAGGGACTGGACACGGTGATCCGAACCGACCGGGAGAGGCGCGCTGACCGGCCCAATGGAGAAGCCAAGTGGTGCGGAGGTGGTGCGTGATGACTGAATCGATCTAGACGACGAAGAGGCCCGGCACTGGAATTCTGTCCCTGAGCCGGGGAACGAACCGAAGGGGTACGGCTGGCCGGACTTCCGCGACCGCATTGTCCGCGCCCGCATCCAGCTCGGCGGCCCGATCGTGCTGATCTGGGACAACGTTCGGCTCCACCTGACCGCCGACATGTGGGAGTTCGTCGGCGCGAACGCCGAGTGGCTCACCGTGTTCCAACTGCCGGCCTACGCACCCGACCTCAATCCGACCAAGGGCATTGGGTGCTGGTCGAGCGTGATCTCGGAAATCTGGCCGCCACGAACCTCGGCGAATCACCAGAGCCGTGAAGCACAGACCCCAGGACTTCGCACGGCCCGGAGCACCGGGCACAGATCTTGCTGACATCAGCTGCGGCAAGGCAGTGGTCCGCCCGCCCGGGTGCTATGCGCCGTATTGGCCTTCGAAGTACGTGGTTTGGCGGATCTTCCGTCCGGGCGCAGACCGCCTCCGGAAGGTCGAGGGATTCCACTGAAGCAGTCGGCTGCCCATCGACCGACTCCACGCGGGAAGGACTTCAAGCTCCGACTTCCCTCGAGGGGATCGGGGTGTTTGCCGCCAACCCATTGAACGCCTGGACCTCCATAGCCACGGTCTTGTACTCGCCTTCACCGAGTGGCGCGGCCCTAGTGCCACCAGGCCGAGACGCCGGTTGGCTCGCCGGGAGGACTTCCAGCCGACTGCCATCGAGCCAAGGAAGCCTCTTGGCGAAAATTCAGAAGAGCATCATCTCGTCGCCCACGGGCTTGCCTGCCGGACCGGAAACGAAATTGATCTTCTGTTGCCAACGCCACCTCAACACAGTCGGACTAGTCCATACCAATGGATTATCTCAAAGCACCGACGACGCGCCAGTCGGGGGCATAGGGTCAGACACCTGGGAAGAGATGATGCAGCGTCAAACCAACCGTCAAAATTGATCAAGGGGCATCAAAAAATCATGACCGGGGAACTCATTCACGTCAATGGCAATCGACAGGTCACATACGATTCAGCCGTTGGTCATATCACTAGCTCACTAAGCCCGCTTGGAGCAGCCGCTAGGATCACGGCAACCATCGCAGCCTGCACCATAGAGTTTCGTCGATTCAAGCTTCAGCGCGGTGTCGTTTCGGACATCATAACGATGAGACAATCGACCATCGTGCAGATCTTCGAAGAAGAGAGACGTCAGTCCACTGGGGCACAATATCAACTGAGGTACCACTCGACCGTCATTGATCGAATGATGAATATGGCTGTCAATAATAGCCTTTCCGAAGAGGGGAGAACACTGGCCTTGCAATCTGCAACTCTTCTCAGTGGTGCTGCTCTCCAGCACTACGTTGCAGCAGGTGACCAGCTTGTTCGACTAAGCGATTCACTACGTCTAGCTGACGCGGAAGCTAGCGTTGTCGCTTGGCGAGCTATGCAATCATGATTTGCGTTAAATCCGACTCTCGCACCAATTGTTCACATCAGATAGGAGTTGAACGACATGGAAATCGGCGAGGTGCTGATTATCTTCTTTCTGATTTTGTGTGCTATTGGGTTCCTCGGGTGGGGGGTCGCTTGGCTAGTTCAAAATGAGCTGCCGTACGTCGTAGCATCGCTATTAATCGGCGTTATAATTCTCGTCGCCTGGTACCGGGACCGGCGAATTCGCAAGACAAGAGTCACCTCAGAGACGCAATCGCTTCTCACTAACGCTCGTCGAGCAGAGAACGCCCTCGCCGAAGTCCGCGAATCGCTATTACGCGAATCGCGTACCTTTGAACACCTGCGCCTTACCGCACGCGACGAAATAAATTTTGACCTTTACCGACAACGACACTATGAGAGTATGCGTCTCGCGGATAGCTGGCACTCACTCAAGCGCAGTGCTATCGAGACCCGTAACACAATCTCCGCTGGATTAAGGCGACTCGGGAAAAACCAGCCGAATGTGAAATCAAGGCAGAGCATTCTCGCTGAGCTAGAAAACGTCCTAGCCGGGCTGGGCCGAGAAATCGACAGGGGAGCTCTCATTGTGGAGGAACACAACGACCGGACACGGAGACTACGCAATCATATTCGCGACAATTGCGGAACGAAAGGTCGGCTCTGGTATGAACGCCTGGAAGATCGCAAGCAGCGCAAAATTACTGACACGTAGAGTTAGAGCATCGTCCAGTAGGGCCAGCACAACTCGGCCGAAGGGCGCGAGTTCAGTGGATTGGCCGAGCTCGCACACGGCGTCCTCGAAGATCAGGCGGGCGCCCAGAACCGGATCGAGCTTTCCCTCAATGATCTGACCGGCCCACCAACGCGCCATGTCCCAACGCGCCTCGGCCAATCGTTCCGCTGTCAGCGGCAGCAGTCGGAGCTCCTCCAACATGCTATCGAAGAGGTCAGCGGCCTCGACGTGTTCGTTGTGCCCCAGCCCGGCCAAGAGGCAGAGGGATGGGGAGTCGACTCCCGCGAGAAGAGCGTCCAGCGCGGCCTGAATGTAATGCGGCGCGCCGATTTGCAGGTGGCTGTAGGTGCGATCAGCCGCACAGATGCGGATCTGGCTGATGGCTTCGGTCGGCGTCAGGTGCTTGTCTCCGAGGTGCGTAGGGCAAGGACAGGTCCAGGGTTCGGGGGAAAGGTGAGGGCACACGGACCTGGCTCCGCATGCATCGTGCAGATCTTGCCAGCCTGATCTTTACCGGTCGACGACATTACGGCCGCCCGCCCGACCCAACGCCCCGCACTCTCACAGGCAACTCCCTCCAGTCTTCGACCGCGCCCTGCATGAGTTGCGCGATGCGCTCCTTGCCCTCGGTCTTGAAGACATCTCGTAAGCACGCACAGTCGGCGAGATCCCGATTGCCGGTAAGGCATACGTAGATGCCTGCGATCTGCAGACCACGCGCGGCAGCTGAGAGCTGCGCGTCGAAGGGCAGCGGGATTCTCCGTGCCAGTTCCTGAGCGAAGATCCGCTCGATCCGCGGCCGTCCCAGGAAGCCGAGTAGCCCGCCTGCGGATCGAGCGACTACATCGTGCAGCTGATCCTTTCCCTTGAGAATGTCGCGGGCCAGCTGTGCAAGGTCGTCACAGCCCCTTCTACGGTGCCTTCTCACCAGCGTCTTCCACGTCTCGTCCGAGACGTATGTCGCCGCGCGGTCGGCGATTGCGGCGGCGCCCCCACCCTCCAACGCATCCGCACAGAAGCTGGCGACTGCCTCCAGTTGAACGCGCTCCCGCTGCGCAGCAGAGGGAGGGCTCGGCGTACGGCGACCGCTGCTACTAGGTGGACTGGGTCGCCGCGCAGCAACGGGGCGAGGCGCGCGAAGCGGTGCAGGAGCTCTCTTCGCCGCACGCCTTGCGGGGGTCGCCACACGCCCCGCCGGCCGCCCCCGGTGGTGGTGGCAGCGCGTCTCAGGAACAGTCACCCGGTTCTTACAGAGCGTCCCGTCGTCCGTTTGCGCACGGCATCTGTAGACCATGGCCGGAGTGTGACGACACGTACCAATTGCCGACAACGGTGCCTATTCGGCCAGTTAGGCAGCGAGCTGTTGCCAAGAACCGCTACAGCGCAGCTCCGGAAGCAACCGCCGGTGCCGCCCGCTGTCCCTCGACCTCCGGGTCCCCGCTCGTGCACCCACCGTGCACCGACAGCCCTCACATACCGCGTCCCCCCAGGTCAGAGACGATTCCCAGCTGTACTTCGACCTCTAAACGGCGCCGCGCGCACCTGAGCCCTGGTGCTCTCCTCACGGAGAGCACCAGGGCTCAGTGCTGTGCTGGAAGGGGCCGACGGCCACCCAGCTCAGCCTTCACTGGTAGACGGCGACGATCGGAACGTTCCGGGCCGCTGCAGTATTCGCCTGACTTGGCCGTTCCTTGATTGGCGGCGTTGGGGTCGGACGGGGCGGGTCGGCGGTCTTGCGGAGCCATTTTCCGTTGGTTTCACGATGACTTGGGCGGAAATGGGCTACAAGTGCGAGTTGCTGATGAGGATTCCGGAATCTGGATAAGGGGCCGTCGTGCCAGCCTCCGTACCCGTCGAGCGAGATCGGCGCTTCTTCTGCTGGTCAGCCCCGCCGGACAAGGGTCCACCATGTTCGCGGCGGCGCCGCGGTTCGACCACCGCACCGGTCCGCTGGCGACCGAGGGGGAGTTGCGGCGCGGCGCCATCCGCCAGAGACGGTAGGTCACTTGGCGTTCAGATACATCCCTGTGGAGTCCCGGCCCGGCGTGTTGCGGCAGTAGTAGTTACCAGTGGGGTGGGCGTTCAACTGGGTCAGGCAGCTGCCGAGGGCGAGCTCGCCGTAGTAGTTCGGGTGCATCGACTCCTGGACGGTTCCCTGGGAGCTGCTCAGGCCGGCGTCGACGAAGCGCGCCCACTCGCTGGTGGTGGCGGACGGCGCCGCGCCCGGGGTGGCGAGGCTGGACGTCTTGGCGCAGACCTCGCGGCCCTGCAGCATGTCGCGCAGGTCCATGAACTGCACGCCCTTGGTGGCCGCGACGCCGGCGAGCGCGTTGGAGATCTGCGGGACCATCGAGTCGCGGGCCCAGTCGGCGTCACCGTTCCAGAACGGGCAGCCGCCGGTGCTGGCCCGGCTCCAGCCGCTCTCCGGGTAGCGCATCTCGGTGCTGCGCGGGATCGGGGACGGGTAGGACTGCAGCACGATGCGGTAGTCGCCCGACGCGTAGCCGTCAGCGGTCATCACGGCGCGGATCTCGTCGATCGACTTGCCGACGCCCGCCATGGCCGCGCTCATCCTGGAGTCGATGGCGCTCTGCTGGCTGGTGTGGCAGTAGGAGTACCAGATCAGGTAATCCTTGACGCAGGTCGAGATGACGTCCGAGAAGCCGAGGTCGTTGCCGCCGATCGAGAGGGTGATCAGCTTGACGGTGTTGTTCGCGGCGATCGAGGCCAGCTGGTCGGCCTGTGGCGCCTCGCCCTTGAAGGACTGGCCGCCGTTGCCCGCCCGGAAGACGTTGGCGGTGGTGGCGCCGGAGCAGGCGATGTTGACCGCTCCGGCCAGGCTGTTGATCTCGGCGGAGTCCGATCGGTCGCACCCGCTCGCGTAGGTGCTGCCGTAGACCGTGGTGGGGTCGTAGGTGCTGCCGCCGGTCCAGGCACGGTCGGTACCGTCGCGGCTGCCACTGGCGGTGTCGCTGTTGCCCTTCCAGCGACCGGCCTCTCCGGAGATGTAGCTGTCGCCCATCGACACCCTCACGACCGGGCCGGTGGCGGCTTGCGCGGGGGCCGCGACGGCCAGCAGGCCGGCGGCGACGAGGGGTAGCGCGAGGACTGCGGCGAGCAGTCGCGTTGTTCTGCTGGTTCTGTGACGGCGTTCGGGCACGGCGGAACTCCTGCGGACGGCCTCCCGCATGGTGGGGTCGGGAGGCTCTGGGTGAGGGTGGGCCGCCGGCCGGTGGCGCGAGGAATGTGACACGTCCAACGGGGTTACCGCTAGGTAGCTGCAGCACCTTTTCCGCTCTGTTACCGACCAGTTCAGATCGGTCGCGGGGCGCCCCCCACCGTTTCCCTGGGCGTCAGGCCCCGTCGGACGGGCCCTGGTCGGTGCCTGCGGCGAGGGCGTCGCCCAGGGGGGTTCGGTAGTAGAGGACGGAGCGGCCGGAGCGGGCGCGGTGGAGGAGGCCGGCTTTGCGAAGGACGGTCAGGTGGTCGCCGACCGCGCCGGGGGCGAGGCGCAGGGTCTGGGCGAGTTGTGTGGTGCTCGCGGGCTGGTCCAGGGCGGACAGCAGCCGGGAGCGCGAGCGGCCGAGGAGTCCGGCGAGGGCGTCCGGTTCGACGGAGTCGGGTGTCTCCCACAGCGCGGCCGTGCCCCGGGCGGGGTAGATGATCGCCTTCGGCCAGGGGTCGTCGACGTAGGTGGCCAGGTGGGGCCAGACGAAGACCGACGGGATGAGCAGCAGCCCCTCCCCCGCGAGGGTGGTGACGCTGGCCGGTGACGACGACGTCCGCAGGATGTCGATACCGCCGTCGCGCCAGCGCATGTCGGGGTGGAAGCCGTCGAGGGCGGCCGCCCAGCCCGAGCGGCCGAGCTGGCCGACCCGGTGGACGACATCGCGCTCGCAGATGGCGCGCAGCTGCGGCCAGTCGCGGGCCAGCAGACCGTGCCAGGCCTGGTCCAGGGCGTCGGCGACCCGCTCGACGACCGCGTCGCCGCGCAGGGTCGCCAGCACCCGCGGATCGCGGGACGGGCGCGCGGCGAGGCACAGTTCGGCTTCCTCGTGGGCCTGGGACAGGCTCGTGGCGCGGATCGCGGCGAGGTCGTCGTCCCAGGTCTGGGCGAGGCCGCGGGGCGGCAGGGCGACGAAGTTGGCGCCGAAGGTGCGGGTGTGGAGCGCGAGCGCCGCGTCGATGTCGGTGTCGCGGCGCAGCTGCTGGAAGACCGGCATCAGCCGGGCCGACCAGGCGGCCGGCAGCCGCTGCCGGGTCCGGCCCTCCAGATACCGCAGGAGGTTGCACAGCTCGAAGGCCGGCGACAGCGCGAACCTGCTGCGCAGCAGATCGTCGGTACCGAACTCGAATCGCCGCATGCCCCGAGCCTACGTCGGCGGGCGGGCGGGCTTACGTCCCGTGGCGTAAGAATCGCCCCGGCGGGGGCGCCGGGAACAGGCTGCCCGTATGACGTTCACCCCTGCCCCGCCCCGGCGGACCACCTACCGGGAAGTGCTGGCCGACCAGCGCTTCCGGCTGCTCTTCGTCACCAGGACGGTGACGATCACCGCCGACGCGCTGCGGATCCTGACCCTCTCGGTGCTGATCTTCGCGACCACCGGCTCACCGCTCATGGGCGCCCTGACGTTCGGCATCGGTTTCCTCCCGCAGCTCGCCGGCTCGATGCTGCTCGGTTCGCTCGCCGACCGGGTCCGGCCGCGGCGGCTGATCGCCGCGGGTTATCTGCTGGAGTTCGCCGCCGCCGTCGCGATGGCGCTGGCCCATCTGCCGGTGGTGTTCATCCTGCTGCTCGTCGCCGTCGTGGCCTTCCTGACGCCGGTCTTCCAGGGCGCGTCCAACCGCCTCGTCGCCGACACGCTGACCGGTGACGCGTACGTGCTGGGGCGGTCGCTGTCCAGCATGTCGTCGTCCGGAGCCCAGTTGCTCGGGCTCGCGGGCGGCGGGATCGCCGTGACGTTCCTGGGCTCGCGGCACGCGCTGCTGCTGAGCGCGGGCGCGTATCTCGTCGCGTCGGTCGCCGTACGGCTGCGGCTGCCCGACCTGCCGGCCCCCGACAAGGGGTCCGGATCCGGGTCCCGCTCCGGGTCCGGCTCCCTGGTGCGGCACAGCTGGTCGGGCAACCGGGCGCTGTTCGCGAACCCCCGGGTGCGGAAGCTGCTGCTCGCGCAGTGGCTGCCGTCCGCCTTCGCGGCCAGCGCCGAGAGCCTCGTCGTCCCGTTCGCGGGGCGGCGCGGATTCCCGGACGGAACCGCCGGGTTCCTGCTGGCGTGCCTGCCGGTCGGCATGCTTCTCGGCAATCTTGTGGTCGGCCGCTTCGTGCTGCCCGCGACCCGCGAACGCCTGGTCGCCGTGCTGGTCGCGGTCATCGGTCTGCCGCTGGCCGGCTTCGCCTTCGGTCCGCCGTGGCCGGTCTGCGCGGTCCTGCTGCTGGTCACCGGTACCGGGTTCGCGTACAGCCTGGGGCTCCAGCGCTCGTTCCTCGACGCGCTCCCGGAGGACAGCCGCGGGCAGGCGTTCGGGCTGCTCAGCTCCGGCATGATGACCGTGCAGGGGGTGGGGCCCGCGGTCTTCGGGGCGGCCGCCGAGGTGGTGTCCGTGGGGGCCGCCATCTCGCTCGCCGGAATCGCGTCGCTGGCCATGGCCGGCTATCTGGCCCGGGAGTCCCGCGGCGCCCGGCTGAGTCCTGCGGAGACCACCGCCGGGACCGGATGAGGCACTACCGGGCGGGACCGGATGGGACACGACCGGGCGGGACTGGATGAGGCCCCACCGGGTGGGATCTGCACGGGTGGTGGCGTCATGACAGCGGGCCCGCGCCCGAGCCTGCCCCCGGGTCCGTGCTCTCCTCCGGGGTGGGGAGGGTGAGGGTGGAGACGGCGCCGCCGTCGGGCGCGTTGGCGAAGCGCAGCTCGGCCCCGATGGTGCGGGCCTGGCCGACGGCGATCGTCAGACCCAGGCCGTGCCCCTTGTTGCCGTTGCTGGTGGGCTCGGTACGGAAGCGCTGCGGGCCGTGGTCGATCAGATAGCCGGGATAACCGTCGCCGTGGTCCCGGACGGAGACGACGGGGCCGTCGACGGTGATCACCACCGGCGGACGGCCGTGCCGGTAGGCGTTGCCGATCAGGTTGCCGAGGACCCGTTCCAGCCGCCGCTGGTCGGTGATGAGGCAGATGTCGCGGACGACGCGCACCTCGGCGGACAGCCCCGAGGCGGCTACGGCGCGTTCGGCGAGAAGCCCCAGGTAGTGGGCGTCCGGTTCGACCTTCTCGGTACGGGAGTCGAGCCGGGAGATCTCCAGCAGATCCTCGGTGAGCCGGCGCAGCGCCTGGACCCGGTCCTGGACCAGCTCGGTGGGCCGGCCGGGCGGCAGCAGTTCGGCAGAGGCGTGCAGACCGGCCAGCGGCGTGCGCAGTTCATGAGCCACGTCGGCGGTGAAGCGCTGCTCGCTCTGCAGCCTGAGCTGCAGCGAGGCGGCCATCGCGTCCAGGGCCGCGGAGACGGCGGCGACCTCGTCCTGGGCGTTGGCGGGACCGGCGGTGCGGGGATCGGCCACCCGGGCGTCGAGGTCGCCCGCGCTGATCCGGCGGGCGACGGCGGCGGTCCGGTGCAGCCGTCGGGTCACCCGCGAGACGGCGAAGATCCCGATCAGCAGGGTGCCGCCGATGGCCAGCACGGACGACAGGATGATCGCCCGGTCCAGCCCGCGGATGCTCTCCGCGCTGCGCGTGTAGTCGAGCGGTACGGCCAGCGCCTTTCCGCCGGCCGGACCCGCCGCCCACATCGTGCGGCGGCCGTCGACGTCGCCGAACATGGTGCCGCGCTCGCCGCGCAGCGCGAGGTCCCGGAGCTTGTCGGGCAGGTCCGGCGGGTTCAGCGCGGTGCCGCGGCGCAGCGGGTCGCCCGCTATGTACGCCTGGGTGGCGGTGTCGAGCCGGCTCAGGGCGGCGGTGCGGGCCTGGTGGACGGTCTGCCGGGTGACCATGACGTGCACGAGCATGCCGAGGACCACCGCGACGACGCAGCACATCGCGGTGATGAAGACGGCGGCCTTCCAATAGAGGGTCGCGGTCCAGGCCGGCAGCCGCCCGCGCAGCCTCATCGGGCGTTCGCGAAGCCTCGCCGGGCGTTCGCGAAGCCTCGCCGGGCGCTCGCGCAGCCTCATCGGGACCGCTTCCACGAGGAGTCGGTGTCGCCGCTGTCCGGTGCGTAGTCACGGCGGCCGTGGCGGGGCGGGGTGGCGCGCCGGTAGTCGTCGCTCTGGATGGCCATGGCCCGCGCCTGCGGGTCCCAGGCGTAGACCGTGCGCTGCTCGTACCCCTCGGAGGGAGTGGGCTCCTGCACGATGAGGTCCCCGCCGGCGACCTGGACGGACATCGGCTTCGTCACGGTGGCGAGGATGCGGGTGAGCACGCCGTTGTGGAGCGTGTAGCAGCGCAGTGCGAGGAAGCCGTCGACCATGTCGATACCGAGGACGGCATCGGCCTTCCCGTCGCCCGTCAGGTCGTAGTACTCGGGGCTGCGGATCGGGCATCCTTTGCGCCCCGCGGAGCCCTCCTCGCAGGCGTCGGCCTTCGCCGCGGTCTCCTCGTCGAGCGCGTCCGCCCCGGAGAGCGCGTCCGGAGCGACGGCCATCTCGGCCTGGATCACGGCGACAGGGTCCACGCTCCTGATGTCCCCAGAGGTCACCTTGGGTATGCCGGGCACCGGAACGGGCCGTTCGTTCTCCGACTCCCCGGGCGGCTCCGTGGCCGGCGGCCGGTTCGGCCACAGCTTGGCGGGGGCGGACGCGACGGGCGTCGGCCCGGCACTCTCGGCGTCATTCGTCGCGGAGCACCCGGTCATCAGCACGGCGGCGCCCGTCCCCAGCAGGGCGAGCACGGTGCGGACGGCGGACAAGTCTCTCCCTGCGGCGGTCGGGGGCGTGGGCGGATCGGGACGCGGATCGGTGCGCTGATCCGGGCGTGGATCGGGACGCGGATCGGTGCGTGCATCGTGATGATCCAGCTCTATTGTCCGACAGCCTCGTGCCGCGGGCCCGGCGCGGAGGTGTGCCGGTGGTCACGCCACCTCCAGCGGATGACGTGTGCCGGTGGTCACGCCACCTCCAGCGAATGACGTGTGCCGGTGGTCACGCCACCTCCAGCAGATCCGGCTCGATGCCCAGCGTCCGGTGCAGTTCTCCCAGGCCCAGCGGGGTGACCCGGACGGCGCGGCGGGTGCCGATACGGGTGGCCCAGCCCCGGTCGAGGACGAGGCGGCACAGCTCGGCGCCGGCCGTGCCGGCCAGATGGGGGCGGCGTTCCGTCCAGTCCAGGCAGGGCCGGGCGAGCGGCCGGCGGGACGGCGGGGCGGGGCTGTCGTACGCGGACAGGTCGGCGCCGAGGCCGGTGAGCCAGACCAGTCCCGGCCCGGTGAGGGAGAAGCCGGCGTCCTGGCTCAGCAGGCCGCGCCCGGTCATCGCGTCGGTGATCGCGACCCCGAGCCGGCCGGCCAGATGGTCGTAGCAGGTGCGGCCCCTGGCCAGGGCCTGGCCCGCCGAATGGGCGCGCAGCCCGCCGCCGGCCGCCGCTTTAGGCGGGCTGACGTGTGCGGCCAGGTCCTCGATCATGCGGGCGGTGTCGGGGTCGGCGAGCCGGACGTAACGGTGTCTGCCCTGCCGTTCCTGGACCAGCAGGCCGCCGTCGACGAGCCGGGTGAGGTGCTCGCTGATGGTGGACGGCGCGACCCCGCAGTGCCGGGCCAGTTCGCCGGACGTCCAGGCGCGGCGGTCGAGCAGGGCCAGACAGACGGAGGCGCGGGTCTCGTCGGCGAGCAGCGCCGCCAGGGCGGCCAGGGTGGTGGGTGTGCGCGGACCGGTCATGCCGCCCATCATCGCCCCCCGATACTTCGGCACCCGCCGAAACGTCCGGCCCCTAGTTTTCCGGCATGGACTTCATGAGAACGCGTGGCGGACAAGGTCGGGGCCGGGAGCGCTGGTGGGACGCGCTCGTGCTGCTCGCGGTGATCTGGGGCAGCAGCTTCCTGCTGATGAAGGTGGGGGTGGGCGTCCTGCCGCCCGCCTACGTGACGCTGGTGCGGCTGGTCGTCGGCGCGGTGACGCTGCTGGTGTGGCTGCGGGCCACCGGCGGCCGGCTGCCGCGCGGCGCCAGGGTGTGGGGGCATCTGGCGGTGACCGGGGCGCTGGTGAACGTCGCGCCGTTCACCCTGTTCGCCTGGGGGGAGCAGCGGGTCTCCTCGGTCGTCGCCGGGATCTTCAACGCCGCGACGCCGCTGCTGACGATGCTGGTGGTGACCGTCGTCCTGCCCGGGGAGCGGCCGGGAGCGCGCCGGCTGCTCGGGATGCCGATCGGCTTCGCGGGCGTCCTGGTGGTCCTCGGGGTGTGGCGCGGCGCCGACGGCTCGGACCTGGCGGGGCAGCTGGCCTGCCTCGCGGCGGCCGGCTGTTACGCGGTGGGCTTCCCGTACGCGCAGCGCTTCCTGGCCGGGCGCCCCGAGTCCACCGTCTCGCTCTCCGCCGCCCAGGTCGTGGTGGCGACGGTGGAGGCCGCCGTCCTGGCGCCGCTCGTCTCCGGCGGGCTGCCGGCCACCGGCCCCGACGGCTGGACGCCGTCCGCCGTCGTCGCCCTGCTGCTGCTCGGCGTGCTCGGCACCGGGGTGGCGTATCTGCTGAACTACCGGATCATCCGCCGCGCGGGAGCCGTGGCCGCGTCCACCGTCACGTATCTGATGCCGCTGGTCGCGGTGGTGGCCGGGGCGGTGGTGCTGGGCGAGGGCATGACGTGGAACCAGCCGGTGGGGGCGCTCGTCGTGCTGCTGGGCGTCGCCGTCGGACGGCGGCGCGCGGGGAACGGGAGCGCGGCCCCAGGGGTCCGCGCCGCCCCGGAAACGCCTCGACCGGCCCGGGCCGCCGCTACTACGCTCGGCCGATGACCAGCCCCCGGTACCCCGCCAAACCACGTCCCGGCGACCGCGTCGCGGTGCTCTCCCCGTCGTCCGGCCTGCCGGGCCTGCTGCCGCTGCCGTTCGAACTCGGCCTGGACCGGCTGGAGAAGGAGTTCGGCCTGCGGGTCGTGGAGTATCCGGCGACCCGGAAGATGGGCTCCACCGCACGGGAGCGGGCCGCCGATCTGCATGCCGCGTTCGCCGATCCGGAGATCACGGCCGTGATCGCGAGCATCGGCGGCGACGACCAGATCACCGTACTGCCGCATCTGGACGACGAGTTGATCCGCGCCAACCCCAAGCCGTTCTTCGGATACAGCGACAACACCTGCCTGCTGCACCATCTGTACGGGCTCGGCATCGTCGGCTACCACGGCGGCTCGGTGATGGTGGAGCTCGGGCGGCCCGGGGCGCTGCACCCGGTGACGGCGGACTCGCTGCGGGCCGCGCTGTTCACGGCGGGCGAGTACGAGCTCACGCCGGGCGGCGAGTTCAACGAGGTCAACCGGTCCTGGGACGATCCGGAGACCTTCGACGAGGCACCGCGGATGACACCGTGCGAGGGCTGGACCTGGCACCGGCCGGACCGCGTCGTGGACGGCACGGGCTGGGGCGGGAACCTGGAGATCCTGTCGTGGCTGCTGATGGCGGGCCGGGAGACGGCGCCGGCCGGGAGCCACCGGGGCGAGGTGCTCTTCCTGGAGACGTCGGAGGAGATGCCGCCGGCGGAGGAGGTCTACCGGATCCTGCGGAACATGGGCGAGCGCGGGCTGCTGCGGCAGTTCCCCGCACTGCTGATGGGACGGGCCAAGGCCTGGGACATCGGCCGGCCGGCCCAGCTCGACACGGCGGGCCGGGAGCGGTACCGCGCCGATCAACGGGCCGCGGTCTTCCGGGCGCTGGCCGAGTACGCACCGGAGACGATGGCGGTCTTCGACGTGGACCTCGGGCACACCGACCCGCAGGTCGTCATCCCGTACGGCGGGCGGATCCGCGTCGACGGACCCGCCCGGCGTATCACGGTCGGCTACTGAGCCATGCCGCTCCGAGCCGTGCCACTCCGAGTCGTGCCCGGGCCATGCCGCTCATCCGGCGGCCACTCATCCGGCGGCCACATCGATGAGGACCTTGCCGACCGCGTTGTTCTCGACGGCGGCATGCGCGTCGCCCGTCTTCTCCAGCGGGAAGCGGTGCAGCGGCAGCCCGGCGTCCTCGCCGACGCGCAGCGCGCCGTCCGCGACGGCGGCCGACACATCGGCGACGGCGTCGGCCTTCGCCCGCTCGGGGACGGTGTAGACGAGGACGCCCTGCCAGCGCAGGTTGGGCACCATCGCCTGCCGGACCGGGACGGTGATCTCGTCACCGCCGTTGTTGGCGTAGAACGCGATGACCGCGTTCGGCGCGGCGACGGCGTGGTCGATGACGGCGTTCACGGCGGGGGCGACCTCGACGATGATGTCGACGCCGTCGGGCACCAGGAGCCGGATCGTCGCGGCGGCGTCCTGGGTGCGGTAGTCGATGACGTGGTGGGCACCGGCGGCGCGGGCGAGTTCGGCCTTCCGCGTGCTGCTGACCGTCGTCACCACCGTGGCCCCGGCCCAGCGCGCCAGCTGGATCGCCGCGTTGCCGACCGCGCCCGCGCCACCCGCGACCAGTACGGTGCGGCCGTCGAGCGTGCCGGGGGCGAGGCGGTCGGGTCCGCCGTCCGCGAGCGTGAGGGTGCGGTGCGCGGTCAGCGCCGGGATGCCGAGGCTCGCGCCGAGGTCGAAGGACGCCTCGTCGGGCAGGAACACGGCCTGCCGGTCCGGGAGCACCACGTACTCCTGCGCGGTGCCCTCGCTGCGCTGCCAGGCCGCCTCCCAGATCCACACCCGCTGCCCGACGCGCTCGGGCGCCACGCCCTTGCCCACGGCGTCGATCACGCCGGCGCCGTCCTGGTTCGGGACCTGCTCGGCGCCGTCGTCCGGCCCGCCCGTCGCACCCTGGCGCGACTTCCAGTCCGTGGGATTGACGCCCGAGACATGGACCCTGACCCGGACCTCCCCCGGTCCCGGCGCCGGAATCGGCCGCTCGGTCAGGGACAGTACGTCCGGTCCGCCGGTGCTGGTGTGAACGATTGCCTTCATAGCCGTCATACCCGGTTACAAGGCCCGGAGCCCGCGGCTTCTTCCCGCGGTCCGGCGCCCTAGGGGCTCCATAGGGCGGATTCCCGCCATCCGCTTGATCCGCCGACCGCGAAAGACCGTGGTTTCCGGGGCCCGGCGGGTGATCCTGGCCGAAGATCCCGCCGAGATCCCGTCGCGGGATCCCCGATCCTGAGCGAAGAAGGATGCACGATGACCGTCGAATACATCCGCTACCGCATCACCGACCCGGGCCGCCGTCCCGAATTCGAGAAGGCCTACGCGACCGCCGCCGAGCAGCTGGACCTCGCGCCGCAGTGTCTGGGCTACGAGCTCTCGCACGGCGTCGAGGAGCCCGACCGCTACATCCTCCGGATCGAATGGACCTCGGTGGACGCCCATGAGCAGGGCTTTCGCGGTGGGCCGCAGTTCCCGCCGTTCCTGGCCGCGATCCGCCCGTACATCGGCGACATCGAGGAGATGAAGCACTACGAGCGCACCTCCGTGGTCTCCGGGGACCGGGCATGAGCGCCCAGCCGGCCGCGACCGGCGGCGAGGGCGCGGAGCGCGGCAGTTTCTACGAGGCGCTGGGCGGTATCGACGGCCTGCGCAGGCTGACCGAGTCCTTCTACGTGGTGGTACGCGCCGATCCGCTGCTCGCCCCGGTCTTCGCGCACTTCACCCCGACGCACGTCGAGCATGTCGCGGTGTGGATGTCCGAGGTCTTCGGCGGCCCGGCCGGCTACACCGCCGAGCTGGGCGGCCACCCCGGTCTGATCCGCAACCACCTGGGGCTGTCCATCACGGAGGAACAGCGCGCCCGTTGGGCCGAGTTGATGATCGCCACGGCCGCGAAGGAACTGCCCGACGACGAGCTGCTGCAGCAGCGCTTCGCCGAGTACATCGAGTGGGGGACGCGGATCGCGCGGTCGGTCTCGCAGCCGGGCGTCGAACCGGGCAACCCGGGTCCGGTGCCGCAGTGGGGCTGGGACGGCCTGAAGAAGCACTAGGCCGTGTTGCGAAGGTCCCGCCTGGCCCACGACGCCTGGCACGCGCCCTCGCTGCGTTGTCGGGCTCGTCCACGTACGTCCAGTACGAGGACGACCCTCCGCCTTGCGAGCGCACGCACCGGACGCCGTGGGCCACGCCCTCCGGGCGAACGGCGCTCCTTTCGCAACACGCCCTAGCCGCGGCCGGCAGAACCTAGGACCGGGACGCCGCCACGAAGAGTCCGCCGGCGGGCTGGGCGGCGTTGTACAGCGGTTCCGGGGCGAGGTCGGCGGCCTCGGGTTCCGGCAGTACGACGGCTCCGGCGCTCGGGGTGATGCGGGGCCGGCGCGGCGAGCGGTCGCCGGACGCACCGCCGTGTCCGCGGTGCACCAGGAGGCCGTTGACCGGGTCGGGCGCGGCGTCGAGCGCGGCCAGCGTGCCGGGCAGTTGGCGCCAGGCCTCCCACTGCCATTCCTCGCGGAAACGGACCTCGAGCACGACGCCCCAGGAGTGGGCATGCCACTCCCAGCTCAACGCGCCGTTGGTGACCGCCGATTCAATGAGCGACTCCGCATGGGCGTCGCGCCACTGTGCGGCGGAGGTCCTGGCGTTGAGGATCTCGATCGACCACCAGTCCGCAGCCATGTCTTCGACGATAGACACGCGGGCGGCGGACGGCTAGGGCGTAGGCCGAAGGTCGGTGCCGGGCGGGTTGCTCCGACCCGCCCGGCTTCCGGTCCGTCAGCGCTTGGCGAGGGCTTCCTCCACCGCGGCGAGCGTCTCGGTGACGCGCAGCGCGAAGCGCGCGTCGCAGGGGTGCGGTTGTCCGGTGCGGGCGGCGGTGATCAGGGCGTCGATGGCGTGGTGCAGCGCCTCCACCGCTCCCTCGCCGAGTTCGGGGAGCGTGAGCACACCGCGCTCACCGCGCAGTTCGACGGTGACTCCGGCGGCCGGTTCCGGTGCGGTCAGGCTGAGGGTGGCGGTGCTGGCCGCCCCGCCCGCGTGGCGCAGCGCCAGATGGACGGTGTCGCCGCTGCCGCTGACGGCCGCGACATCGGTGACGTCGCCGAACACCGGCAGGAGCACGGACAGGGCATGCGGTCCGACGTCCCACAGCGCACCCTTCTCGCGGCGCCACGGGGAGGCCGCGAACGGGCTGTCGCCGCCGGCGAAGACCGAGCCGAGCCAGTCGGCGCGGCCGGTGAACCAGCCGCCCGCGGCGGCCTGCTCGTCGACCCACTCCCCCGTCGTCCGGTCGAAGCGGACGGTGAAGAAGACGACGGACGCGACGCCGGACGCCTCGGCGGCCTCGACGACCGCGCGTGCTTCAGCGACGGTCGCCGCGAGCGGCTTGTCGAGCAGCAGATGGCGGCCGGCCGCGGCGGCGCGGGCGGCCAGCGGGGCCTGGACGTCCGGGGGCAGCGCGATCGCGACGGCGTCCACGTCCGCGATCAGGGCGTCCACGTCGTCATAGGCGCGGGTGTCGAAGCGCGCCGCCAGGTCAGCCGCGGCCTCGGGCCTGCGGCCCCATACGCCGGTGAACTCGACCCCGGGGTGGCCGCTCAGGGCGGGCGCGTGGGCGATCTCCGCCCAGGGGCCGGTGCCGAGCAGGCCGACGCGGAACGTCATGAGGAGTGCCGCTGGTAGCTGGCGCGGTCGAGGTCACGGATCTCGACGGAGCTGTGGACGGTCAGGCCGGGCGTCGCGGCGGTGTGCTCGCGGGCGAGGGCGAGCACCGCGGTGCTCAGCTCCAGCTTCGTCTCGGGGGTGCGGCCGTCCAGCAGCGCGACCTGGATGTGGATCATCGCCTCGGCGGTCCCGCCGTCCGAGATGACGATCTCGTCCAGCGGGCGGAAGCGGGTCTTGCAGCCGGACACCTGCGCGTCCGCGATCTTGGCGACCAGCGGGTGCAGGGCCTGTGCGAAGCCCTGGCGGTCGAAGGTGTCGGTGAGGGTGGCGGAGTAGTCCACGGCTATGTGCGGCATGTCGGCAGCGTACTCAGTGATGATGGACCGATGCCCACCTTTGATCTCCCCGGACGCCGCCTCGGAACCTCTGGAGGCCGCCCCGGCGCCCGGCCGCTCGCCCTCGCCCGCAGGGCGCCCTGGGCGGCCTCGGCCTATGTGGCCGCCGTGCAGTCCGGGGCGTACGTGCTGCGCCCGTTGCCGGAGGCGGACCGCGAGGCGGTGCTGCGCGCGCACTCCACCAATGTCGACAACCTGCGGGCCGGTCGCTGGCACACCCTTCTGACCAGCGCTTTTCTCGTGGAAGAGCCCCTCGATCCGGCGCACGGGGCAATACTGCTGGGCATTCTCGGCGGGGCCGAGACCGTCTGGGGATCGCGCCGGACGGCCGCGGTGTTCGCGTTCGGCCACCTCGGGGCGAGCCTGTTGGTATACGGCGGCCTCCGCGCCACGGACGCCTCGAAGGAGACGCGGTCGGCGGTGGACGTCGGAGCCAGCTACGGCCTGAACGCGGTGCTCGGGGCCGCCGCCGCCTCGCTCCCGCACCGCGCCGCACGGGCGGTGGCGGCGGCCGGCGTCCTGGGGCTCGTCGTGCGACCCCTGGTGCGGGAGGGGCGCACGTTCACCGACGCCGGGCATCTGGCAGCACTGCTGCTCGGTCTGGGCGCAGGTCACAAGGGTGCGTTCACACGGGGTTAACACAAGGGACACAGCCGGGAAAAACGTTCTTGCCATGCTGCCACCGGCTCGATCAACGGCGCTCGGCCGACACCCCTCGTTTCAGTGCACTACTGCACCCGCGAAGACAGTGGCTTGTTAAAGGATGGCGCCCCGTGACCTACAAGGCTGAGTACATCTGGATCGACGGCACCTCGCCGACCGCCAAGCTTCGCTCCAAGACGAGGATCCTGGCCGACGGCGCCGAGCTCCCGACCTGGGGCTTCGACGGTTCCAGCACCAACCAGGCCGTGGGTCACGCATCGGACCGCGTGCTCAAGCCGGTGTTCTCCTGCCCGGACCCGATCCGCGGCGGCGCCGACGTCCTCGTCATGTGCGAGGTGCTCAACACCGACATGACGCCGCACGAGAGCAACACCCGTGCGCTGCTCACCCCGATCGCCGAGCAGTTCGCCGGCCAGGAGCCGATCTTCGGCATCGAGCAGGAGTACACCTTCTTCGACGGCGCCCGGCCGCTCGGCTTCCCCGTCGCCGGCTTCCCCGCCGCGCAGGGCGGCTACTACTGCGGTGTCGGCTCCGACGAGATCTTCGGCCGCGACATCGTCGAGAAGCACCTGGAGAACTGTCTCACCGCGGGCCTGGCGATCTCCGGCATCAACGCCGAGGTCATGCCCGGCCAGTGGGAGTTCCAGGTCGGCCCGGTCTCGCCGCTGGAGGTCTCCGACCAGCTGTGGATCGCGCGCTGGCTGCTGTACCGCACCGCCGAGGACTTCAACGTCTCCGCCACCCTCGACCCGAAGCCGGTCAAGGGCGACTGGAACGGCGCGGGCGCGCACACCAACTTCTCCACCA
Organism: Streptomyces sp. SID13666; assembly: GCF_010548325.1. Taxonomy (NCBI): domain Bacteria; kingdom Bacillati; phylum Actinomycetota; class Actinomycetes; order Kitasatosporales; family Streptomycetaceae; genus Streptomyces; species Streptomyces sp. SID13666. The sequence continues at coordinate 55,293 of NZ_JAAGLX010000047.1, forward strand.
AGGCCATGCGCGAGGGCTACGAGGCGATCATCACCGCCTGCGAGTCCCTCGGTGAGGGCAGCAAGCCGCTCGACCACGTCAAGAACTACGGCGCCGGCATCGACGAGCGCCTGACCGGTCTGCACGAGACCGCCCCGTGGAACGAGTACAGCTACGGCGTCTCCGACCGCGGCGCCTCGGTCCGCATCCCGTGGCAGGTCGAGGTCGAGCAGAAGGGCTACATCGAGGACCGGCGTCCGAACGCGAACGTCGACCCGTACGTCGTGACCCGCCTCATCGTCGAGACCTGCTGCACCGCGCTGGAGAAGGCCGGCCAGGTCTGAGCTTGCACCGCTGCATGACAACGGCTGAGGGGCCCGTCGAGTCGACGGGCCCCTCAGCCGTTGTGCTGTCGCCGGTGGTGCTCAGCGGACGCCGGTGGGCGCGCCCGCGGCGTACGCGTCCCGGGCGGGCGGGGCCGGGACGGCCTCCTCGCCGTGGGACATCTTCGGCAGCCGGCCCAGCCACCGCGGCAGGTACCAGTTGCGCTCGCCGAGCAGGACCATCACCGACGGGAGCAGCAGCACCCGCACCACGGTGGCGTCCAGGAACACCGCCACGGCCAGGCCGACGCCCATCTGCTTCATGTCCTGCATCGACAGCGTGGCGAAGACCGCGAAGATCGCGACCATGATCGCGGCGGCGCTGGTGACCGCGCCCGCCGTGGAGCGCACCCCGTCGCGGACCGCCTCGGTGGTGCTCATCCCCCGGTCGCGGGCCTCGCGGATCCGGGACACGACGAACACGTGGTAGTCCATCGACAGGCCGAACAGGACCACCAGGACGAACAGCGGCATCCAGCCCTCGATCGCGCCCACCGATTCCGTGCCGACCAGGGACGCGCCCCAGCCGTGCTGGAAGACCGCGGTCATGACACCGAACGCGGCGCCCACCGACAGCAGGTTGAGGAGGATGGAGGTGACCGCCACCGTCACCGAGCGGAAGCTGAACAGCATCAGCAGGAACGTCACGCCCATGATGAAGACGAAGACCGGGACGATGCCGCTCTTCAGCTGGCCGTTGAAGTCGACGGAACCGGCCAGATCACCCGTGACGTAGGCGTGCTCGGCGACCGGGCCCAGGGTGTGCGGCACCAGGTCGTCGCGGAGGGTGGCCAGGGCGTGCTCGGAGACGGCGTCGCTGCCGTTCCCCGCGAGCGGCACCTCGATCACCGCGATGTCCTGCTCCGCGTGGACCGCGGTGGTGACGCCCTTGCCGAACTCGTCCGACGCGGCGGCCTTCGCCGTGAAGCCGGCGATCGCGGCCTTGACGCCGGGCGCCTCGATGTCCTGGGCCTGCACGACGATCCTGGCCGGTGCGGGACCGCCGGGGAAGGCCGTGGTGATCTGCTCGAAGGCGGTGCGCAGCGGGGCGTCGGCCGGCAGTTGCTTGTCCATGCCCAGCGACTCGGTGTGCATCCCCAGCGCGGGGACGGCCAGCGCCAGCAGCACTCCGGCGCCCAGCACCGCGAAGATCTTGGGCCGGGCGATGACGGGCCGCAGCACGGCGCCGGAGATACGGCCCGCGGGATGCCGGCTCCTGTGGGCACGGCGGGCCCGGGACGCGCGGCCGAAGCGCGGCAGCCGGCCCCGCTCGACCCGGTCGCCGAGCAGTGACAGCAGGGCGGGCAGTACCGTCACCGAGCCGAGCATCGCGGTGAACACGACGAGGATCGTCGCCATCGCGAAGCCCTTGAAGAGCAGCAGGCCGGACAGGAACATGCCCGCCATCGCGACCATGACCGTCAGCCCGGAGACCAGTACCGCCCGGCCGCTGGTGGCCGCGGCGATCCGCAGCGCGGTCTCGGCGTCGTGTCCCGCGGCCCGCTCGTCCCGCTCGCGGCGCAGGTAGAACAGGCAGTAGTCGACGCCGACGGCCAGGCCCATCAGCAGCATCACGGAGCTGGTGGACTCGAAGATGTGCAGCTTGTGGCTGCCGAGCGCCAGCAGCCCGCCGGCCCCGATGAACGCGGTGACCGCGAGCCCGACCGGCAGCAGCGCGGCGACCAGGGCGCCGAAGGCGACCAGCAGGATGCCGAGCGCGAGCGGGACGGCCGTCCACTCGGCCTTCGCGAAGTCCTTGGTGATGACGTCGCCGAGCCACTTGCCGGCGCTGGCGTCCCCGAACTCGTCGATCAGGACGTCCTGATGGCCGTCGCGGACCTTCTGCACGGCGTCGAGCACCGGCTGCACGCGGTCGCCCGCGTCCTCCTGCTTGCCCTTCATCTCGAAGCGGATCAGCGCGGAACGGCCGTCCTGGGACGGCAGCGCCGCCTGTACGGTCCCGACCTCGCCGGTGGCGCCGACCCCTTCGGCGACCGCCTTCGCCGCCGCCTTCCACTGTCCCGGGCCCTCGGAGCGGACCAGGACCATCTCCCCGGCAGGGTGCTCCAGGCCGTGCTCCGCCAGGATCCGGTCGGCGGCGGCCGAATCGCCGGCGCCGTTCTCGTACGACTTCATCTGCGTCGTACCGACCATGCCGCCGATGACCGAGGCCACCACCACGAACAGCAGCCAGCCGATGATCGCCGTCTTGCGGTGACCGGCGCTCCACGCACCGAGCCGTGCCGCGAGATTGTCCTTCATCTCGTCGCTCCCCCAAGGATTCAGTAGATTTTTCCGACCCCTTGAAGGTAGGAATTCGGCGCTGCCGCCCCCAGCCGTCCAGACCCCCGGTCGCGATGGTGGCGCCAGGTACACCCCCCTGGGGGGCCACCGCCAGTGACCTGCGCGGACGCCGTCGGCAGACCGGGTGGTGCCAAGATGGCGACGCAGACGGTGGACCGAACGGGGAGGGCGGCCATGAACATCCGCAACGCGGGACTCGCAGGTATCAGGGGGCTCGCCCTGGCAGCACTGGGCCTCGTCGAGTCGATCGTCCTCTTCGTGTTCGCCGTGCTGTCGATCGCCTTCATCAGCCTCGGCATCGGCATCTTCACCACCCCGTGGATGATCGCCAGGGTGCGCGACCGGGCAGACCACCGCCGGGAGCTGGCGCTGCGCTGGTCGGGTGTCGAGATCGCCCGCCCGTACCGCCCCGCACCGGAGTTCCGGCCGGGGATCGCCGGCAGCTGGCGGCGGCTGGAATGGGTGCTGACCGACCCCGCCACCTGGCGTGACCTGCAGTGGCTGCTGGTCGACATGACGGCGGGCGCGATCCTCGCGTACCTCACGGCCGGGCTGTTCCTGGAGGGCGCCTTCGGCTGGGTGCTCGCCGCCTCCGTGTGGCGGCCGATCGTGACGGCGGGCGGGACGTACTGGTACGCGTTCATCCCGGTCTCCGACCAGACGACGGCCGTCCTCGCCGCCCTGCTCGGCACCGTCTGGATCCTGCTCGGTCTGCGCTTCTCCCCGACGCTGCTGCACCGCCACGCCCTGCTCACCCGGGCCTTCCTCGCCCCCACCCCGGCAGCACAGGAGGAGGCGCTCAAGCGGCGGGTGGCCCGGCTGGCGGAGACCCGCTCCGACGCGGTCGACAGCTCCGCCGCCGAGCTCCGGCGCATCGAACGGGACCTGCACGACGGCGCCCAGGCCCGGCTCGTCGCCATGGGCATGAACCTCGGCATCGTCGAGCACCTCCTCGAGCAGAACCCGGAGAAGGCCCGGAAGATCCTCTCCGAGGCCCGCCAGTCCTCCGCCGACGCCCTCACCGAACTGCGTGACCTGGTGCGCGGCATCCACCCGCCGGTCCTCGCGGAGCGCGGACTCGGCGACGCCGTCAGGGCGCTGGCGCTGCGCGGCCCGATCCCGACCGACGTCAACGTCGACCTGGCCGGCCGCTTCGAGGCGCCGGTGGAGTCGGCCGCCTACTTCACCGTCTCCGAGCTCCTCACCAACGCCGCCAAGCACTCGGGCGCCGAGCGCATCTGGATCGATCTGCGGCACGAGGACGGCATGCTCCGGGTCTCGGTCACCGACGACGGCAGCGGCGGCGCCGATGTCTCCCGCGGCACCGGTCTGCAGGGCATCGAACGCCGGCTCGGCGCGTTCGACGGGGTCCTGGCCGTGAACAGCCCGGTGGGCGGCCCGACCATGGTGACGATGGAACTCCCGTGCGCGCCGGCCGCCCCGGCGGCGAACCAGGTGCGCTAGCGCCGGACCGTTGACCTCACGTCGCGAGTGGCCTCCGACCCCCTATCGGGTCAGGGGCCGCTGCGGTCTCCGGTCCGGTCGCCGCTCCGGTCGCCGCATCCGGCTCGGCGCCAGGCGCGGCGGAGCCGGTCGAGTTCCGCCAGCTCGGCCCGGGTCCAGGCCACGTTGGAACGCTCCCGGACGAAGCGGCGGATCGCCTCGTTCGCCGCGGACACCGGACTCTGGTCGGAGGCGGACGGTGGCGGGACGGACATGCCCCTCACTGTGGAGTAGCGGTGTGACAGCCGTGTGAGGCGGGATGAAGAGCTGGATGAAGATTCACTGTCGCGTACGGGACGGGTGCGAGGTGGTGTGACGGGTGTGAAGGGGCGGGGTGGGATCCGCCCGCTCGGACCGGTTGTCAGAGGTGGCCGCTACGGTGGCCGTATCCCATCAGCGCTGGCTGCGCCGGGAGGGCCCCGCCGACAGCGCGGCGGGGCCCAGCACCGTCCCGCCCCCCGCCACCCTGGAGTTGCCGTGCGCGTCGTCCTCGCCGAAGACCTCTTCCTGCTGCGCGACGGACTGGTCCGGCTGCTGGAGGCGTACGACTTCGAGATCGCCGCCGCGGTCGACAACGGGCCGGAACTGCAGCGCGCCCTGGTGGAGTTGCGGCCGGACGTAGCGGTGGTGGATGTGCGGCTGCCGCCGTCGTTCACCGACGAGGGACTGCAGGCGGCGCTGTACGCCCGGCGCGAGATCCCCGGCCTTCCGGTGCTCGTGCTCTCCCAGCATGTGGAGCAGCTGTACGCCCGGGAGTTGCTGGCCGACGGCAGCGGCGGGGTCGGCTATCTGCTGAAGGACCGGGTGTTCGACGCGGACCAGTTCATCGACGCGGTGCGGCGGGTGGCCGGCGGCGGTACGGCGATGGATCCGCAGGTGATCTCGCAGCTGCTGGCCCGCAATGTGCGCAATGAGCCGCTGGGACAGCTGACGCCGCGCGAGAGCGAAGTGATGGGTCTGATGGCCGAGGGCCGGTCCAATGTCGCGATCGCGGAGCGGTTGGTGGTGACCGAACGGGCCGTCGCCAAGCACACGTCCAACATCTTCGCCAAGCTCGACCTGCCGCTGTCCGACGACGACAACCGCCGGGTGCTGGCCGTGCTGGCCTACCTGGACCGTTCCTGAGCCCCGACCGTTCCTGAGCCGGACCGTTCCTGAGCCCGGCCGTTCCTGGGCCGGACCCGTCCTGAGTTCCTTGCGCGGCGCCGCCCCGCGGGCGGCCGCCGCCGTGCTCGACTGACCGGATGCACGAGACACCTCCCCCCGGAGTCCCTGCCGAGGACGTCACCGAGACCATGGCGGAACGGCTCAAGGAACGGATCTACGCGACGATCACCATGATCGCCGTCGTCGTCGGCCTCACCATGGTCGACGACCTGGCGGCGGGCGACGCGGCCGTGTCCGTCGCCGCCACCTCGCTCGGCCTGTGGCTGGCCACCCTCGTCGCGGACGACCAGGGGCACCGGGCCGTCCACCACCGCTCCACCACCTGGCCGGAGTTCCGCCGACTGCTCTACGTCAGCAGCCCGTTGCTGCTCAGCGCAGCCGGCCCGCTGATCCTGATCGGCGTGTCCGCGACCGGGGCGATGGCCCTGCACACCGCCCTGGTCGCCGCCGCAACGGTCGATGTCGTCGGGCTCTTCGCCTGGGGCTTCCTCGCCGGTGTCCGGATGGGCGGCGGCATGGTGGCCGCGCTGGTCGCCGGCACGCTGGACACGGCGATCGGCGCGGCCGTCGTACTCGTCAAGCTCACCGCGGGCCACTAGGGCGTATTGCGCAAGTCCCGCCTGGCCCACGACGCCTGGCACACGCCCGCACCTTTACACGTCCGGGGATTCACCCCGCGCGGCGCACCGCGAACAGGAAGCAGCCGAATTCCACTGCGCGGACGTGCACCAGGGCGACCTCCGGGTCGGTGAACATCGCGGCCAGCTCCGCGTCCGCGGCGCCCGCCGCCGCCTCGTCGTGGCCGATCCGGACGAGGCGCCCGCCCAGGATGCGGCCGTCGGCGCTGTAGGCGCGGAAGACCCGCTGGGTGCCGTGCATCGCCGGCGGGTAGCCGGCGTCGGACGGCGGGCCGGGGCAGCCGTCGGCGTCGGCGTGCACGAACACCGGCCCCAGTTCCACGTACGGGCCCGGGTTCGCGCCGGTCTCCGCCGCCCAGTGGCGCAGCGGGGCGTACGAGAGCAGCGCGATCCGGTCGCCGGGCGCCGCGTGCCGCAGGCAGCAGCGCAGCGGGGCGCCGCCCTCCTCGTCGGTGCTCAGCTCGGGCGCCCGGCCCGCGTCGTCGGTGTCCCGCAGGCGGGTGAGCAGGGCCGGGTCGATGGCGAAGGTGCGGAAGGCCGTGGTCCCGTGGGTGATGGTCATGGGTCGACGATCGCTCCGGACGCGGCCGGGATCCGGCGGGAATCGGACGTCGCGCTGTGGGGGACGCGACGCGCGGCGCATTGAGTGACCATCGCACCATTCACTCGTTTGACGGCGTGTGGACACATCGGAAGCGACAGCGGCCGGACCCGTGGAGGTCGAGGTCGAGGAGGCCGAGGCCTCGATCGTCGAGAACTATCCGCACCTGGTGCGGCTGGCGTATCTGACGCTGCCGGCCGCTCTCGGCCGGCACCGCAGGGTGCTGGCCGCGCACACCCTCGTGCAGCGGGCGCTGCCGCGCGGGCGGCGCGCGCCCGACCCGGTCGCCAGATCGGAA
>NZ_JAAGLX010000048.1:0-57697 GCF_010548325.1 Streptomyces sp. SID13666
GTGGATGAGTTCGCCGGGCCGTTCGCGTTCGTAGCGGCGGATGAGGGTGCCGGTGGGCCGGTCGAGCCACGCGAGGCGGTGCAGGTGGTGACGGGTCAGGATCCGGTGGACGGTCGAGGCGGGCAGGTCCAGGATCGGTCCGATCCGGGCCGGTCCCAGCTTGCGGGCCTGCCGCAGTGCACACACCCTCGCCTCGACCGCGGCCGGCGTGCGGTGCGGGGTCGTATGCGGGCGGCTGGAGCGGTCGTGCAGCCCCGCCTCGCCCTCCGCGCGCCACCGGCGGACCCACTTGTGGGCCGTGGCCCGCGAGATCCCCATCTCCGCCGCGACATGAGCGACCGGACGGCCGGATACGACACGTTCGATGAGAAGCCGTCTGCCATGAACGGTCAGCCGGGCATTACGGTGGGACACGAAGACCTCCGAGTGGTGCAGTCCTAGACAGCTCCACCACACCGGAGGTCTTCGCCATGTTCAAGACCCACCACTGTCAACAACGCTCGTGATCAATACATCTAGGGCTTGTCCGGCCGATCATGTGACCGCTTCACGTCAGGGTCGTTGCTCTGGACATGGGGCGGGGTGACTTGAGTGATGCCGAGTGGGAGCGGCTGCGGTCGTTCCTGCCGGTCAGTAACGGGCGTTGTGGTCGGTGGCGGGATCATCGGCAGGTGATCGACGGGATTCTGCACAGGGTTCGGACCGGGGTGCAGTGGCGTGATCTTCCGGAACGGTTCGGGCCGTGGAAGACGGTCTACGAACGGCACCGGCTGTGGTCGGCTGACGGGACGTGGGAGCGTCTGCTCCAGCAGGTCCAGGCCGCAGCGGACGCCACCCCCACGTCCCCCAGGGCGGGGCGCAGAGGGCGCCAGTTGCTAACCGCGAGCCCGCTGGTGATCAGGTCCGCGTGGCGTCCGTCCCGATCATGACCACCGGGGCGATCACCCCGGCCAGCAGCGACATCGGCACATCGGAGGCGTCCCGCCGTGCGAGCGCACCATGCGGAGATCTTGGCTAGATTCTGCGCCAGAGAATGGCCGGGCCCGACCTTTCAGGGTGGCTTAGAAAGCAACTACTGTAATTCCCTAACCTCGCACCCATGCCGAATCTATCTCCCCGGAGGCGTTGAGTGGCAGTCTCAAAGAAATTTATGCCAGCAATCATTGTCGCACTGATGTTCGCCTTTTCGGGGACATTCAATGTCGCCCGGGCGCACGCGATTACAAGGGCGGATGATTCGAGTCCAAGTTTGATAAAGGAGTGCGGGGACAAGGAATTCACCACGCGACTGAAACTGTGTAATAATTATTCAATACCTGGAGGGATTCGTTTAAGAATTGGGGGGCCAGAGGATCCTCCGAAGAACGGGGATTGCACAGTGGCATTCTCTGTCTTCAAAGGGGAACTTTCGAAGAAGTACGCCTTGACGGCGGGTCACTGCTATAAGAACAGTCGACCCTCGGTGTACAGCACGCCTGACTATTTTGGGCAGATTCAGGATGTGCACTACTCCTTGGATCAGGATTCGGCGCTGATCAAGAGCGTCGATGACAACTGGAATCTGTCGATCATTACAGGCGGGGTGGAGAGTAAAAGCCAGCGAACGATACGGGGCACCTGGAAACCGGGCCAAGGGAAAACAGTATGCCTTGGGGGCTCGTTCACCGGCGAAGTGTGCGACGTCCTGATACGAAGTAGTACGCCGCGCTGCTATAAATTCGAAATGAATGATGGCGAAGAGGTTGAACGTTGCGGTCTTATAGCGGGGCAGAAGATCGGGTCGCGAATTGTACAACGGGGAGATAGTGGAGGGCCAGTCTACCGAAAGGCTGGCAGCAAGTTCGCGGACGCCGTGGGGATTATTATTGGAGGCGGCTCGACGACCGGCGGCGCTGGGGCGGACATGGTCTACTACCGCCCTATAGCTCAAGTACTCAGCGACCAGGGCGTTGAACTTTTCACCTGCCACAATGAAGCCCCTGAGGTCTGCAGTTAACGGGAAATTCGGTGACTGAACCCCACCATGCAAGATTTGCAATAGGCTAGTTGGGCGCTGGTATCGCTGAGGTGGCCGCCGCGCTCTCCGAACCAGGAGAAGCCTGCACGTACTGACTAGGACCTGTCCTGGCGATCATCCGGTAAGGCGCCTCGGTGATATTTTGACCGGAATCGTGGGAAGGGGCGGGCGAATCCGTGGACAGTGACCTGCGGCGCGCGGTGGTCGTGACGCTTGGCGACCTCGGGCGAAGCGATGACTGGCGTGACCGGGCGGATGCCGGTCACAGCCTGGCCGGTTTCGCCGAGATACCGGAGGCCGTTGAGCCGCTGCTGGGGCTTGTGCTCGACCGTGGCGACACTTTCGTCACCCGGCGGACCGCGGAGGGCTTGCTTCGGCGAAAGGACAGGGTCGGACTGACGATAGTCGCGTCCGCACTGGCAGTCGCCAATGACAACCACGCCGATCACATCCACACCGCGATCGTCGATGTCTTCAGCATCTTCTCGGACGACCTGGACGAGGCGCTACGGCTCTGCGAGGAGATGTCGGGCGACACCGACGATCGTGTTGCCCGGGGAGCCCGCCGGCTGTACGAAAGCCTGGCAGAGATCGATCCCGTCCTCCGCCCCGCATAGCGGGGGTTCGATCGCTGTTGTGAGGTGCAGATCCTCGACGAACGTTGCCGGATCAGTGCCACGGAGCATTCCCGTCGATCATGTGCGGAGCCAGATCGTTAGAGCTGCCGCAGTTGCTGTGCCGAGGTAGACGTAATGGCGCTTGTCGTAGCGGGTGGCTACCGCCCGGTGCTGCTTCAGCCGGTTGATAGCCCGTTCGACGGTGTTCCGTTTCTTGTACCGCTCCTCGTCGAAGCCAGGTGGCTTCCCGCCGCGTGAGCCTTTGCGCAGGCGAGCGGCCTGGCTGTCGGTCTTCTCCGGGATCGTGTGCCGGATGCCCCGGTGCCGCAGGTACTCGCGGCACGGTCCGTTGCTGTATGCCTTATCGGCGGCGACGCTGTCCGGCTTCTTGCGGGGCCTGCCCGGCCCGGACCTAGGGACTCGGATCTTCTCCAGCACCGGTTTGAACTGCGTGCAGTCCGCCCGCTGGCCGGGGGTGACGATCAAGGACAGCGGGCGGCAGCGGCCGTCCGCGCTCAGGTGGAGTTTGGTGGTGAAGCCGCCGCGCGAGCGGCCCAGGCCCTCACCTCCCGCACCACCTCCACCAGGCGGGCGTGAAGGCTCTGCCACGGCGTTTCGTCCTGGTGTTCTGGAACTTCCGCCCCCTTGGAGGTGGGGGCCGGCGGTGGGTCGATGCGGGCGCCTGCCGCGTGCTGATGCGCCCGCACGATGGTCGAGTCGACCGAGACGTCCCAGTCGATCTCACCCGCCGCGTCCGCTGCGGCCTGGACCTGCTGGAGCAGACGCTCCCACGTCCCGTCAGCCGACCACAGCCGGTGCCGTTCGTAGACCGTCTTCCACGGCCCGAACCGTTCCGGAAGATCACGCCACTGCACCCCGGTCCGAACCCTGTGCAGAATCCCGTCGATCACCTGCCGATGATCCCGCCACCGACCACAACGCCCGTTACTGACCGGCAGGAACGACCGCAGCCGCTCCCACTCGGCATCACTCAAGTCACCCCGCCCCATGTCCAGAGCAACGACCCTGACGTGAAGCGGTCACATGATCGGCCGGACAAGCCCTAGACGGCCGGCGTTTCGAAGTGGAAGCTGCTCGCCCTTCTTCAGGGGTAACCAGGGGTGCTTGCTGTTGGGAGGGCGCCATCCGCCTTCACTGTTCTTCATGCACTGATTGTTAGGCCATCCCCCCTCGCATTGCTACGGACAGGGCAGCCAACCTCTTGGGCCTGCACTCGACTACGACCGTCCTGGGCACGCGGCGGCACCGATCGGCCCACACCTGTTTGCCGAAGCCGCGTGGCCTCATGCTCCATGCCCCGGCCAGTTCCGCCACGATGCACAACCCATAGACCCCCGACCCTGCTGGGCCTTGCCGGCTGTTGCGCCGGATAGCGGCGGGATTCATCGCTCGCCGCGATCCGCAGCCGGTCCACCTCCGACAGGGGACAGACCGCGCAGCAGGCTCCAGGCCGACGAAGGCAAGAGGTCCACGGCCGCGAAGAAGACGGCGAAGAAGACCACCCCCGCAGGCGCAGCGCCTGACCCGCAGCCTCTGTCAGGCGCCCGGGCCGCCTCCCAGCGCTGTCCAGTGGGTGTCCTGGCCGTCCCACTGGTAGACGGTTGCCTGGTCGGGGTTGAGGCTGTAGAGGTGGTGGTCGCTGACGGCGAAGGTACCGCCGTGCCCGCCGATCTTGCTCCAGGTGTCGGCGGCATCGTGGTAGCTGAACAGGTCGCCCGTGTCGGGATTGGTGGCGAACAGGCCCGCGCCGCCGGCGTAGATGGTCTTGGCGGCGCCGCCGATCCTCGTCCAGGACGTCCCCTCACTGGACCACATGAACACCGCCGATCGGTCAAGACTGAGGCCGTAGAGGTGGCGGTCGCCGACGGCGAAGGTGGCGCCGGGTCCGCCGACCTCGGTCCAGGTGTCGCCCTGCCCCGTGTAGTGAAAGATGCTGCCGGTGTCGGGGTTGGTGGCGAACAGGCCCGCACCGCCGGCGTAGATGTTCCTCGTAGGGCCGCCGATCCTCGTCCAGGACGTCCCCTGGCCGGACCACACGAACACCGCCGAGTGGTCAGGTGCCAGCCGGTACAGGTGCTCACCGCTCAGGGCGAATGCCGCCCCTGCTTCCCCGATGGGAATCCACTCGCGGGCACCTTGGAACTTGTAGATCTTTCCCGTGTCGGGGTGGGTGGCGAAGGTGCCCGCCAGGCCCGCGTAGACCGCGGAAGCGGGCCCGCCGATCTGGGCCCACTCCTGGCCGTCACCGGACCACCGCCACACCGAACTGTGATCGGACCGCAGCACATACAGCTCGTCCTTGGCCGTCACGGACAACGCTGGGGCGCGCTGGACTTCTTCGGAATGCTGATCCGCGGGCGGAGCCGACTGGCTGCCGGCGGGGGGCACAGTGCCCGCAGGAGTAGCGGGCTGGGGTGACGGCGGTGGGCTGCTGGCGGAGGCGGTCGGCAGTGCAGGCGGCGCGGTGGTCGCGGGGTGCTTGCCGTCGGAGACCACGGTGCTCGTGTCACGGGTGTGCAGGGCCACGGTGGTGCCGGCGGCACCGGCCAGGACCGCGCAGACGGTGGCCAGCACAACCCAGCGCGTACGCCAGCGCCGCACGGCACGCGCAGCACGACCGCTGGGGACCTTCGTGCTGGTGAAGGGGTTGTCCGATGCGCCGATGAGTTCGCCGCGGACAACGCGTTGACCGGCGGCCGAGCCCTCACCGCTCCAGCCCAGCCGGTCGTTGAGCCGCGACAGCTCCCAGTGCTGCCCTTCGAGCGCGGCGCGTACCTGCACCAGCAGCACCGCGATCTCCCCGTCGGCGTCCGGGCGCGCCGGCACGAGCTCCCCAGGCGTTGGTGCCTGGTCGGCTCCCGTGCTCGAGGTGTCCTGTGCCTGCTGCTGGTAGCGCTCCTGCTCCTGGTGGGCGCGGGCGTGTGCCACCTGTGCGGCGGTTTGGATCTCCTGCGCGCGGGCCAGTTGCTCGGTTGCCTGGCTCAGCGCACCGGCCTGCGGCGGTACAGGCTCCGCCGGATTGTGGTGCGGTGCCTCGGCGGCCGGTCTTCCCACGGTGCTGCCGGCGGGCGGTGTCTCGGCTTGGAGGCGGGTGATGATGTCGCGCAGGACGTGCACGAGTTTCGCCGATTCGCGCAGGTCCGCCTCGGCCTGACGCTGCGCCCGCACCGCGTGGGTCAACGCGTCGCGCGGAGTACTGGCCGGCGGCGGCTGACCGCGCTCGGCGGCCAGTGCCGCACCGAGCAGGGCGTTCGCCCGCTGCCTCCAGCGCTCCCGCCCGGGAGCGTCCGGGACCCGGTCCTGCAGCAGCTGTTCCAAGAGCTCGGCGGTGATGATTTTCGCGCCGGAGCGGTAGTTGCTCCAGCTGGTCTTGCTGGCGGGGTAGAGCTCGGCGAGCTCTCGCACCGTGGCGCTGCCCGTCAGCTCCCGCACCAGGGCGGCTAACTCGTTGGCTTGCGGGGTCTGCCCTTTCGGGCTGCCCTGGGGCCGTCCAGCTCGTGTCGGCATTGCTGACCCCTTGGTTGTCCGTGGCCAATCCGGGGGTTGTCCGCACCTGACCTGCGTTCTCCCGCCCAGCAGTAGAAGGACAATCACACCAGGCCACAGCGTGGGTCTCCAGCACTTCTCGGACAAACTCTGGAGACCCTGTGAATCCTCCAACTCCCCCAACCCGCACCGGGACCCGGCGGTGGCGCCAAGGTCCGTCCCCCGCAAGGAGGCGCTCCCGGCCGAGGGCGGTTCTGCGGCGGATCGGCGTAACGCTGGCCGTCGCCCTGACCGCGGGCCTGCTGGCCGTCGTCCCGGCCCACGCCGACCCTCCAGCCAGCGCGCCCATCGCCCTGGAATCCGTCACCGCCACCGCCGACGACCACCTCTTCGCCCTGGCAGCCGACCACACGGCCGTCTACACCTGGTCCGGCACCGGCACCGACTGGACCAAGGTCGGCGGCCCCGCCGCCCACCTGTACGGCGGCGGTGCGGGACTGTTCGCCACCAACCCCGACACCGGCAAGATCCTGCGCTACACCGGCACCCCCGAGCTCTGGACGCCGGTCGGCGAGCCGGGCGCCGCCTTCGTGATCGCCGGAGACCGCCTCTACGGGCTCAGTTCGGACCGGACCGCGGTCTACCAGTGGTCCGGCACCGGCACCGACTGGACGAAGGTCGGTGGCCCCGCCCAGGACCTCATCGCCGGCGGCGCGGGCCTGTTCGCCACCAACCGCACCGACGACGGGGGCATCTTCCGCTATAGCGGCGAGGGGGAGGACTGGACCCGGGTGGGAGATGCCGGCGCCGCGTTCGCGGCCACCGGCGACCGCTTGTACGGGCTCAGTTCGGACCGGACGGCGGTCTACCAGTGGTCCGGCACCGGCACCGACTGGACGAAGGTCGGTGGCCCCGCCCAGGACCTCATCGCCGGCGGCGCCGGCCTGTTCGCCACCAACCCCGACACCGGCAGCATCTTCCGATACAGCGGTGCAGGGGAGGACTGGAGCGGTATCGGCTCGGCAGGATCCTCCTTCACCGCCGGCGACCACCGCCTGTACGGGCTGAGCCCCGACCACACCACCGTGTCCGCCTGGTCCGGCACCGACACCACCTGGACCTCCCTCGGAGCCCCGCGCACCCCCCAGCCCGCGCCGGACCCGGACCCTGCCGCCACGCCGGCAGATCCCGCACCGCCTGCCACCGACGAACCCCCAGCCACCCAAGAACCCACCTCGGCTCCGGTCCAGGCCACCGGGCCGCCCGACACCCTGGACGAACAGAGCGTCCGCATGGCCGTCACCGCCCAGGACGACCTCTACACCCTGACCGCCGACAACAGTGCCCTGTGGCGCCGCAGCGGCAGCCGGTGGGAGCAGATCAGCGGTCCTGCCGGCTCCGTGTATGCCGGCCGCGCGGGAGTGTTCATCACCCGCCCCGGCACAAACACGCAGATCAGCAAGTACAACGACGAGACCCGGGCTTGGGAGCCGATCGTCGAGGCGAACGGCAGCTTTGCCGTCACCGGTGACCACCTCTACCACCTCACCCCCGACGGCGTCGGTCAGTGGGACGGCGAGGAGTGGACCAAAATCGGCGGACCGGCAAAGAACATCTACGCCGGGCGTGCCGGACTCTTCGCGACCAACCCCGACACCGGCGACCTGTACCAGTACAACGACAAGCCCGACAAGTGGACCCGGATCGGCGGCCCCGGAGCCCAATTCGCCGTCGGCCACGACCACGTCTACCGCCTCAGCCCCGACCACACCGCCGTCTACGAATGGACCGGCAAGGGAACCGACTGGACCCGGATCGGCGGCCCCGCCCAGAACCTCTACGCCGGCGGCGCAGGCCTGTTCGCCACCAACCGCGACACGGGCAACATCCACCAGTACAACAACACCCCCGATGCGTGGACCGAGATCGGCGGCCGCGGCGCCACCTTCGCCGTCAGTGACACCCAGCTCTACGGCCTGTCCCCCGACCTCACCACCGCCTACCGATGGAATGGCACCGGCCAGGAATGGACACGGATCGGCGGAGCCGCCGACGTCGCACAACAACACCAGGACGAACAACTTCTCTCTGAGCGCTGCGGCCAGGAGTGCGTCGAGAAGTACCGCGAAGCCAAGAAGATCCTCGAGACCAGCGTCACCGACTGGCTCAAGGAAAAAGGCGCCGACATCCTCCTCGACCTCTTCAGCGTCGACGACATCATCAAGTGCGCGCACAAAGACGCCGCCAGCTGCTTCGAGGTAGTCATCGACGCTGGCAGCACCGTCCTTTCTATAGGCGCCTACAGGAAGGCCGCCAAGTCCACCAAAGCAGTCGCCACAGTCGCCAAAGACCTACCCAAATTCCTGGAGAAGGCAAAGCAGGCCCGCGACACCTACGACCGGCTCCGCAAGATCCTCGACACCGTGCAGCGGAACCAGCCCGATAAGCCGGACGATCCGCAGCAGAAGCCATGCCCCGTAAACAGGCCGGCCAACACCGCAACAGCCACTGCCTACACCACCACCAGCGACCTGCATCACGGTACTGAACTCACCTCGGCCCGCTACACCCGGCCCGCGTTCGCCACCGACGTCTCCGACTTCCCGGATCAGACCGACTGTGAAGACGACCCCACGTGGGGAGGACGTGTCGTCTTCACCCGAGACGAGTACAACCGCCCGCACGAGATGAAGGCGATCATCACATCGGACATGCTCAACAAGGGCACCAAAGCTAACAATTCGTTGAGGCCGCCCGGCTTCCTGGGAGGTAACGAAAATCAGGCACGAGGTCACCTACTGGCCGCCATGCTAGGGGGATCCGGAAACACCCTGGATAACCTGTTCACCATCACACAGGACCCCACGAACACTCCGAAAATGCGTGCCTACGAGCAGATCATCTTCGACGCCGTAAAGGGAGGCGACATTGTCATCTACAGCGTCTTCCTCGAGTACTCAGACGATCTGGCAGACTCGGTACCGCAGTGGATTCAGCTTGAAGCAAAAACCGTCCACGGCTATATCGTGGAGGACCAGTTTTTCAACCCCGCGCACGATCAGCAACAGCAACTGCGAGGACACCCGTGACCGCCATCAACGACCTCACGGTGCTCTGCCCGCCTCCTGCCCACACGCCACCCGTGGACTGGGCAGCGGTGGAACGCACACTGGGTATGAGGCTGCCCGGCGACTACAAGGAGCTGGCTAGCAGCTACGGCCCCGGCGCCTTCTGCGGATTCATCCACCTCTACCATCCGCTCGGGTTCACTGAGTGGGTCAATCTGACCGGTCCGATGCCTGCCAGAATTCGAGGGCAGCTACAACAGGAACGTGGACGCGCCGGCTACCCCGTCCCGTATGACCCACGTGACCTGTTCGCGATGGGCGTGACCGACAACGGCGAATACCTTTTCTGGGTCGGTGGCCCAGAAACTGAATCCGCCGACTGGCACATTGCCGTGAACGAAGCACGGGGCCCGGGCTGGTACCACTTCGAGGGGAACCTCACGCGATTTCTGTTCGAGGTCCTCAGCGGTCACACCAAGATCCCCCTCTTCCCTGACGGCCTCCTCTACGAAGGAGTCTCTTTCTCCCCAGCGTCAGCACCGAGGCACCAGCTACGGCCACCGGCCCCAGACAGAATCATCGCCCCGCAAGCCGTCCGTCTCTGGGCTCGCGCCAACGGCTACCAAGTACCAGATCACGGCCGCATCCCCGCCCAGATCACCAACGCATGGGAAGAAAACAACCCGACCTGAAGCTGACCCTCCACGCCACGCACGTGCCATAACGGTCGCCGAAGGAGGCGGAGGCCGAGGTCCAAGTGGCCGCAGGGAAAACTCACCGTCCCCTGTTGGGGCCCGCTCACGTCCCCGTGCACGCCGGAGCGGCCGGCGGCTTCACGTTCCGAACTCCTCGTGAAGATCCACGGCGTCAGCAGCACACTGCCGGTCTTCGCGGGCGATACCGACCCGGCCGTCGTGCTCGGACCGGAAGGCCTCACCACCGTGGCCCGCAAGGGCGCTGCCTACCCGAACCTCGAAGTCCTCCAGTACCGGACGGGCCAGGGCCGCGGGTCCTGACGAGGGACAAGACGGCGTCACGCGACTTGTGAAGCAACGGACTGAACGCGATCCCGACCTTCCCCAACGTCGACTGTGCCTGCATCAACGGCATCCACACCACCGGCTGACTACCTCTGCGGTGGGCCGTCCCAGCAGCCTCCGGGACGGCCCACCAACCGGCCCCCGGTCCGGGGGCGCCTCGCATGCCGCCTCGCGCGGCCTGCGCGACCATCCCGGGCTGCCCAAGAACCCAGCCGGGCGCTCATCACCCGGTTCCTATATCGGAGAAAATCATGGTCGCTGAAGAGTTCGTTCGCGTCATCGGGCGCCGAAATGCTCTGCGTTACCTGGGAGTCGGGGTGCTTGGCACCGTCGTTTCTGCGTGCTCGGGAAACGGTTCTGGTGGCGGGCCCAGGGCCCAGGCCCTCAGGGCGTTCGTGAAGGGGACCTGGTCGTACACATCCAATCAGGGCCATGAAGGAACCCTCGTCGTCCGGGACGACGGGACGTGGACGACGACCCAGTGGGGAGGGATCAGCGGCCGGTGGGCGTACAGGGACGGGGTCCTGGCGGTCCCCAGCCTGGAGGGCAGCGAAGCTGCCGACTGGCAGCAACGCGCTCTCACCGTCCGCGAGATACCGGAAGAGATTTCCCCCGACCTCAGCCAGACCTTCCCTCTCGTCCCGGCCTGGGCCGAGGTCGGCGGAGACGGAGACGGAGACCTCAACATACGCGTGAAAGGAAAGACCGTCCGGCTGTCCTTCGGCAGCGGACAACGCAGCATCACCTGCACACGCGCTTGAGTGGCTGCGTAGGTGAGGAGCAAGAGCGGATTTCGGCGGCTTGGGAGAGCAGCAGTTGACCGGTCGGCCGCAGAATGTCGCCGAGTTGCCGCAACGCTGCGCCAGCGTGTCCGTGGGTACTGCATGGCAACGACGAAACTGGCCAAGGTAGCCGGGCTGGATTGTGACTGGACGGGCGGCATAGGCCGCCGGAACATGGCGCGCACGTGCGAGTGCCGCCCCAGGGGAGGGCCGTCAGAATGAGCAAGAACGATGGAGAAGAATCCGGCAGTCAGCGGCCTTGGCAGGGGTCGCGGGCGGGCGGAGGCGCAGGTGTCGGCGGGCGTGGAGGCCCTGCCGGACCGGGGGGACTCGGCCATGGGCTGATCCCCTCAGGCGCACAGATGCCTCAGCCGGTGAAGAGCCTTCGCGTGTTGATGATGATCCTGGGCGGCATACAGGCCGTCCTCGGACTCGCTCTGCTGACCAACAGCGTGGCCATCGCCACCGCAATCTGGGGCGAGGCCGACGCCTCGACCCCGTGCTGCACCACGCCAGGCGAAGCTCATTCCGGGATCGTCGTATTCGCCGGAGTGCTCATCCTTGCCGTTGCCGCATGGGGCGTTACCACCGCCCTCAAGTTCCCCACGCGCCACCCCAACCTGCGCGTCTCCGCCGTCGCGTTCGTTTGGACGGCGCTGCCCTTCACCCTGGCATTCTTCCGAGTGATGCCCCTTCTGGGACTGCTCTGGCTCGTGCCGGCCATCCTGGCGATCGTCCGCCCCCACCAACCGGAGAGCCGTGCTTGGTTCGATCACTAGCACCTCTGAGGTAGGACCGCCCCAATGAAACCGAGCAGCTCCTGATAGGCGGCCAAAGCCCGACGAGACCTCAGCTGGGGAGCAGGATTCGGCAGTCGGTCCTGCCACGGCCGTTGATCGCCAAGTACAGGTCAGCGCCGGGCTCGACCCCACCCTTGGGCGCCTCGTCCCGCAGGGCACACCCACGGGCGCGAGGCGCGCACCCAGGCGCTCTCATCACTGAGCGACGCCAACTTCCTGGGAGCGACGGTGCTCTCACTCCTGAGCTAGATGCTCTCCGTAACCCATCGACACAACCAAGCCCCGGAGGCAGGCAGTGAGCACAACACCTTTACCCTCACCCGGTACTGACACCCCACGATCGTCCACCCCCACTTCTCAGCTCGGCGCAGCTGTAGATCCGGAGGAAGAGGGCGGGTTGGTGTATCGCGGAATGAAGATGGTGGCCGCCGTCATGCTGGTCTGTGCGCTGGGGGGCTGCGGAGGTGGAGGCGGGGGCTCAAATGGTGACGGCGAGCATGGCTCTGGCTCCCCGTCGAGCAGCTCGAGCGTGCCATCGGCCGTACCGCGGCTCGCGGTGCCCGCTGTATTCGACGGAACCAAAGGCTGGACTCGGCCGGCACAGAGGAAAGGCAACATAGCCCTCGCGCCCCTGGCCGGTCTGGTCATCACGGCGACTCAAGCCAAGGACGGCTACGTCCTGACAGCGCAGGATCTAGGAACGGGCGCGGTCCGCTGGTCCACGACGCCGTGGTGGCCCTTCGACTCTGTCCGTCACGAGTTACCCCAACCGGAGATCGTGACCACCGGCGGAAAGGAATACATCGCGCTGTCGATCAGTGGAACCCCCGGCGAGGACCCATTGACCAACGGCAAGCCGACGGTCCGTATCGCGGTCTACCCTGCAGATGCTTCGGGCAGCACGGTGCTCCCGACACGAACCATCGACATCCCCGCGCAGGAGACCGGCGACCCGCTGCCAGCCGCTCACGGCGGCTCCTTGCTCGTCTCCTTCGGTGAACACCAAGCCGTCACTGCGATAGACGTGGCAACCGGCAAGGTCACGCCCTACACCAGTGACGAAATCCGCAAGGCCCCGGATCAAAACCTTTGCCGGGGCTGCAGCAACGGAACACCCGTAGGCGTCACGCCGCGCGGTCCGCTGGTCCAGGGCGGCGGAGGCCATTTCTGGGTGCCCGGCGCATGGTACGACAGCTCGCACGTCCCTCCCGGCGCGTACGTGACCGGAGGCGGCGACCTGGCGCAGCTGACGGCCGTAGGCGACCTGGTGATCGCGGGGTGGCCGACCAGGAATGAAGGCCGAGAAGAGACTGGCCAGCGCGTCTGGGCAGTACATGACGCATCCACCGGCACGGTCAAGGCGTCAGTTACGTGTGAGACCGCTGTCAGTTCCCCGGGAGGAACCCGCCCTGAAGGCGTCCATCCCGTGCTCTCGCCCAACCAGCGCTATCTCGTGGACGGAGTACTGGCCTTCGACCTGTCCACCGGCAAGGGGCACTGCGCATCCGGTACCACCGACAAGGAGGCCGTCTTCACCGCCATTGACAGCGACGGGACTGCCTACGGTCATACGGGCGCCGGCGATGCCGCGATCCCTGTCAGCCTCTCCATCCCCACCCAGACGATCACCCTGCTGCCCCCTGACACCAAAGTACCGACCGTGATCCTCAAGGACCAGGCGGTCTACCTGGGCGGGGACGGCGGCGCGTACAGCGTGGTCGTGTACCCACGACGTTGAGCCGCCACGAACAGGTCGTACTTCACCACCAGGGTTTCCGCAGGTCAGGAAGTGCCCGCCCCACGGCGATCCGATTCCCCGCGCTGGAGTTGTTCCGCTCTGCGCATGACGCGTGGTCCCAAACTGGTCCCAGAACTCAGACTGCCTGCCATCGACCCGGCACGCCTCCACCTCGCCGCAACCGCGTCCCATAAAGCCCTCTGTCCGCGCGTCCCTACGCCAGAGTGACCGTAGTCGTCGTGGCCATTTCCGCATGGGGTCCATCCCCGCGCGAGCGGGGAGCAGCCGTATCCCCGCTGGCCGCAGGGTTATCCGGGGGGTCCATCCCCGCACGGGCGGGGAGCAGGGCATGTCGGGCGCCCCCCGCCAGAACAGGGCGGGTCCATCCCCGCGCGGGCGGGGAGCAGGCTGCGTGACCTGCGAACTCAGCCGCAAGAGGCTCGAATTTCGAGCACTTCCATCGAATCGGACATTACGGACCCCTGCGCCTTTTTGGATTCCGTGGTCACTGAACGCACCGCTTGGGACGATTAACCCCTTCCTGATCTCCGCAAGATACCCCCGGCGAACGCCACGCAGTGTCGCCACCTACGCACAACCGAAGCGAGATGGACGATCCGGAGCATCACCAAACCGCCTCGAGCACCCCAAAGTGCGACCTGTTGCCAGACGCAGAACCTGCCAGAACCACGACTACTGCAGTTCCCCACGCCTGCCGGCGGAGCCCCGCCGGATGCATCCGGCGGAGCCCTCACCTCTCACACACGTCTCACCAACAGCACCGACGCCCCTGGACCACAAGACCCCGACCTGGCACTACGCCACTTCCCTGCACCAGGTGGACGCCTCTGGACGGCCCCTACGACCTGTAACGTGTAGTACCGAGGATGTGTCCCAAGATCACAACTGGCCGTGTTCTTGCTGGTCAAGGCAATATTGCAGGGTCTTAATCCGCACTTCGCTCACCCGCTCGCACTCCTCCTCTCACATCTTTTCAGCGGCCAGCTCGGCGACGACGAGTGAGGCTCCTGACGTCAGGAAGCCCTGACCGGTGCCTCGATCGTCGCCCATAGCGCCGCGGTGGAGTCCCGGGCCCTCACCCGTCTCTTGCCCGGCTGGGAGCCAGCCGGAGTGATCAACACCCTGCGGCTGGCCCGCACGACCTACCCCGAAGCCGGCAAGCACGGCCTCGACCCGCTCATCGAGCACCTGCGCCTGCCCCTGGCCGACCTCCCAGGCCAGCGCCACCGCGCCGGATACAACGCACACGCCGCCGGCCTGCTCCTGCTCGACCTAGGCGCCCATCACGACCCCTAGGACGAGTTGGTCGCCGTCGCTGTCCCCAACACGATGCCGCCACGGGGCTCGCTGGTTATCCGCGCCGCCGGGAATCCCCGGAAACTTCCGAGACCCACCTGCGAAATCTCGAAATATGAAAACGAGTCGACGTCAGCCAGACCGAAGCGCCCTCATCTGAGGATCAAAACAGTTCAAGCCAAGGTTCTTGGCAACATTCGCCACGTAGGCGGATACCACTTCAGCACTGCTCCATGCAAGCGTGAGGTACACATATGGCCCACTCGCTCCTTCAGAAAGCGGCGTTGAAGCCCAAGGCGTATCGTCTCCCGTATCTCTATCAGGCCAGCGATCAGTGAGGACGGCCAAGAATTCGGCAACAGCCGTCGTAACCGGCAACAACTCATCGCCCTCGAGGTATCTATCAAATAGAAGATCATGCGCTCTAGCTGCTTCACGAGCATTTGATGGCACATCACCCTGCCAAACTGCCAGGTCGTAGCTCATTCTTCACTCATCTCGCTCATGGGCAGTGCGCAGCTCTTGCCTCACCAAAAAAGCCCACATTGCACTGCCGCCGTCTTTGGCTCTCCCTACCACGCTTTCGCTCCGCCATAAAGAATGACATTGACGTCAGCCTGCGGGAGCAAGTCACCGTTCTTCAAACCCCACATTTCCAGCTTGTCGGTGCGCAAGATTACATTCCCGCCATCTCCAAGCTGCCCATATACGATCTTCTGCGGCCGCGAAAGTTTAGCCCCCGGGCCATTCTTCACTTCGAAATATTCAGGCGCACCCAAGCCCGATCCGTTTCTGGTTGCCACGATATCGATATACGATACAGCCCCGCGCTTACCCTCAAGCTTCACGTGCTCACCCATGATCGTGTAGCCCCGGTCTTGCAGCTCCTGGATAGCTCTTGCTTCGCCCGCCGCTCCCTTGATCGGGCCACACGGGCCGCCGTTGTGAACCAGGATTGGCGTCTCGCCCGCCACCACATAGTACGTGTGGAGCCGGTCGACCGTGAGGTTGTAGGTGACGACGGCCCGGTGGTAGTTCCGAACGGAGACTATGGCGAGCAGGGTGCCGTCCGGCTGGCGGAGTTTGTCGCCTGGGTGCAGGTCGGCGGCGTTTTCCCACTGGTTGTGGGTGGCGTTCCAGTAGGGGTGGTGCTGGGTGGAGGTGATGGTGTGGTCGCCGTCGGGGGTTTGGACGGTGAGGTCGGTGAAGTCTTTGTCGTCCTGGGTGACGATGACGTCGGTGACTGTCTCGGTTTTGGTTGTTCCTGTGATGGGGTCTGTCGCGGTGACGCGGTCCCCGATTTTGACCTGGTCGATGGCCTGTTTTGATCCGTCGGCCATGTCGACCTGCGTGTCGCCCGTGAAGCTATTGGGGCAAAGACCTGCTTTCTCGCCAACCTTTTTGAATACGACCGCCAGGGCCACGTCGGCAGCTATTTTTCCCGCAGCGTCGGCGGAATGACCTGTAGCGACATCTTTGATGATGTCCAGCTCATTTTCGACCGGCCCGACGACAAACGTTTGGAGCGGGTCGGTTGCGATCAGTGCTTCTTTGTAGTCGTTGAGGAGTTCCCCGCAGCGGTCGCCGCTGCTGACACAGGACCAGCCGTCCTTAATCCCATTGCCCGCCATCTTGATCGGGGCGACGACGGATACTATCCGGTGTGCAAAGGCGCGCTCGAATTCGGCCGCCCATTTGTATCCGCCACCACTGGAGTGATAGCCGGTGCGGGGGCCTCGATCGCTGCACATGTTCCCCGCACTGTTTCCGCCTTTTCCTGCGCACTCGCGGTTCCACACGGGGATGTCGGTGCCACCGCCGGTGGAGACCCCTCCCTTTTCGTCGCTCTCATAGACCATCAGGCCGCTGGGGTCGCTGTAGGTGACGGGGTTGTTGCCGGCGTAGGTGTAGCCACCGATTTGGTTGGGGTCGGTGGCTTCGAAGAGGGGGTCGGCGGAGATGAAGCGGCCGAGGGTGGGGTCGTAGTCGCGGGCGCCGAGGTGGGTCAGGCCGGTGGTGGTGTCCTTGGTGCCGCCGACGAATCCTTGGGTGCCGGGCCAGCTGGCGGGCTGGGTGCCGCGGGGGTTGCCGTAGGGGTCGACGAGGCGGAAGGTCGGTGTCTGGGCGGTGGCGTCGAGGCTGGTGGTGCCGGTGGCCTGGTCGTTGGAGGCGACGAAGTTGTAGGCGGTGCCGGCTCCGGTGCGGGTGCAGGTGACGCCGCCGGGCAACGCGATGTAGCGGGTGCCCGTGGTGGCTTTGGTGGCCGGGTTGTAGACGACTTCCTGGCCGGGCAGGTAGAGGGTGCTCTTGCCGTCCGGGTCGGTGCGCAGGAGTTGGTTGCCGCCGGCGTCGTAGGTGTAGGTGGTGGGGTTGTCCTGCCCGGTGGACTTCAGGCTCTCGAGTTTGCCCTCGTGGTTCCAGATGAGGGTGTCCGTGCCCGGGGTGGTGGTGCGGGTGGTGGTGTTACCGAGGGCGTCGTAGACGTAGCGGCTGCCGGTTTTGGTGCCGTCGGCTCCGGTGGTCTGGGTACCGGTGAGGGTGTCGGGCTGCTGGGTGGGGTCGCCGCCCTTGCCGTAGGTGTAGGCGGTGGTGGTGTCCCCGGTGCCGGGGGTGAGTCCGTGCTGGTTCTGGGTCTTGCGGTTGCCGTTGGCGTCGAAGGTCCAGGTGGACCAGTACGGGTCGGGGCCGCCGACGGTGGCGCTGCCCGCGGTGGTGCTGGGGGCGGCGGTGCAGGCGTCGGTGGCGGACCAGGCGTCGGTCATCCGGCCGAGCAGGTTGTAGCTGAAGCACTGGGTGTCGCCGGCCGTGCCAAGCCGGTTGTCGGCGATGCGGGTGGTGTTGCCGGCCTTGTCGCGGGTGTAGGTGGTGTCTTCGATGCGGGCCGGCGCCACCGTGCGGTCGGTGGTGACTTCGGTGAGTGCGTTGGTGTGTTCGTCGTGATAGTTGGTGCGGAAGGCGCGGTTGGTGCGGGAGCCGAGCGTGGTCTGTGCGACGTTGCCCAGTGCGTCGTAGCTGGTCGTGCTGGTGTAGCCGCTCAGTCCGCCGACGGCGAGGGGCTGGCCCAGCAGGGTGTACGTCGAGGTGACGGTCTCCGCCGGAAGTGTGCCGGCCGCCGGGAAGGCGGTGCCATAGGGCAGGCCAAGGGTGGGGGTGTACGTGTAGGTGTACCTGTAGGTCCCGGCGAGTCCGGTCACGGTGTCGGGGATGGTGGTGGTGCTGCCCAGCGGCTTCCCGTCGATGGTGAAGCCGCTGATCGCGGTGGTGTAGGCGCCGGAGGTGGTGTAGCGGGCGGAGGCCGTCGTGCGCCCGATGCCGTTGGCGACGGCGGGATCGTCGTAGGTCAGGGAGGTGAGCTTGGGCGATGTGCTGTCCGGCCCGTCGAACGTCGCGGTCTTGCGGCCGAGTTCGTCGTAGGTGACGGAGATCGTCTTGTTCCGGGCGTCGGTGGTGGACGTCAGCTGGTCGGCTGCGTCGTAGGCCATCGACGTCGTTCCGGTGTCCGGGTCGCTCTGCGAGGTTTCCTGGCCGAGCAGGTTGTACGTGTGCTGGCGCTGGGAGCCTGCCGGGTCGGTGATGACGGTGTTCTGGCTGTGGCTGCCGGCTGCGTCGAAGGTGAAGCGTGTGGCCAGCGGGCTGCCGCCGGTGACCTGGTCGCCGGAGACGGCCGGCATCGACTGGTAGTTGTCGGTTTCGATGGTGCGACCGCGTGCGTCGGTGATCGTCGTGGTCGGTGTGCCGCCGGTCGGCGGGATGACGGTGGTGCGGTCGCCGCCGTAGATGGTGCGGGTCTGAGAGACCGTCGCGCCCTGGTCGAGGGAGACATCCAGGGTGGGCCGGCCGAGCCGGTCGTAGGTGATCACGTCCTGGTTGACGACCTGGGAGCCGGTCGTGGCGACCAGGGTGGTGGTGGAAGCGGAGGAGCCGTCAAGGTAGGGGTGGTTGACGCGGGTGGCCCAGCCGTGGCTGTCGTAGGTGACGTCGGTGAGGAGCCGGCCGCCGACCGGGGTCTGGCTCTGTGTCTGCCGCTCGCGCAGCAGCCCGTCATACAGCTTGACCGAGGTGGAGTACGCCCCGCTCTCCAGGAGGGTCTGGGTGGTGACAGCCGACGGTGCGGTGGCCGAGACCTTGTACGCGAACGTCGCGCTGGCGCTTTGGCCAGCGGCCTTGTTACGCGACGGTTGCCAGACGGCCGTAGTGCGGCCGAAGGCGTCGTAGGTGATCTCGCTCTTGGCGCCGTTGGCATCGACCACGGTCATCGGTGTGCTGCGGGCCGGATCGAGTGTCGTGACGGTGGTCTGGTTCTTGGCGTTGCTGGTCGTGATCTGGGTGGGGATGCTGGTGGCCGGGGTGTAGGTGGTGGCGCTCTTGCGCCCGAGCGCGTCGTACGTGGCGATGGCCCGACCGTAGGGGTCGAAGGTCGTAGCGGCCTTGAGCTGGTAGGTGAAGGCGCCGTTGGCGTAGTCCGCTGCTTGTTGCATCAGCGTGATGTCGCCCTTGGTGGGGGCTTGCTGGGGCCACTCCGGCGTGGCCGGAGGCCAGCTGGTCGGCGTCGGCGTGTCGTAGAAGGTCCGCACGTCGGAGATCACCTGGACGGGCCGGTTCACGGAGGCCGGCGCCGTCATGCCGTTCGAAGTCGTGCCGCCCTGCCCGCACGCTGCCGCGTCCGTTTCCAGTTCGGCAGGCAGGCCGACGAGGTTCTTGTTGGTGTTCGGCGGCGCGTACGTCGTCGTGCTGCAGGTTTCCTGTGCGGGGTCGGAGATGTCTCCGTGGTCATCGACAGCGACGACCAGGCCGGTGGCTTTGTCGTAGCCGGCCTCGACGCGCGTGGTCCGCCAGGTGGTCGGTGCAGTGGAGGTGATGGCGGTGGTGGTCCGGGTGCCCGAGTTGCGGGAGATGCGGGCGGTGAGGTCCGGCAGTCCGGTGCGGGTTCGGGTGGCGGTCGCATCGCCCACCCAGTAGTCGTCCACGCTCGCGCTGACGACCGGTCCGCCATCGCCCTTGTAGGTGATGGTTTCGCGGACCGAGCCGGCGAGCTCGTTGTCGTCCGGGACGCTGGCGGCGGCACCGGGCACCGTGACATCAGTTGCCAGAGCCACGGTGGCGGTGCGCTTCTTGCCCGCGGGCAGGGTGTCGCCGTCCATGCCGAGGTAGTAGCGGGACTCGCTGAGCGTCTGGCCCTCGTCGACCGTGCCGGTACGGGTCCGCACCCGGCTGTAACCACGCCACTGGCCGTAGGTGCGGTACTTGGCCTTGGTCACTTCATTGTCATCAAAGTGCCAGCCCAGATTCCCCAGATATTCGTACGAGGTGAGCCTGTCAGAGGAGGCGCCGGTGGAGTCGTGGTCGTTGATGGCTCTGACGACGTATTTGTTGAACCAGTCCAGGATCGGCACCGACTGGCCCACTGGTGTCCAGTAGACCGGGTAGCACAAGCTGGTGTTGGCCGACAGGTCGGCCGGACGGGCGCAGGATGCTGAAGAATAGACGATGGATGTCTGGTTCCCGGCCTCGCTGGTGATCCCCGAGACGCGCCAGCGCACCAGGTTGACATACCCGTTGCCGATGTCGAACCGGTTCGCCAGCGGCTGGCCGGTGAAGGTGACCTTGGGCATGTCCAGCGTGCCGCCGTTGTTGCCGGTGCGCTGGATGGAGTCCAGGAACATGGACGGTTTGCCGTTGTCGCCGGGGTCGGGAAAGTGTTGTTTCAGCGTATAGGTGTCTACCGGCAGGTACTTGGCCTGGCCGCTGTTCCAGAGCTGTGTGCTGATTGCGGTCAGCCGGCGGGTGGACCAGAACGTTGGGGAGTGATTGGCGCAGGTCGCCTTGTCCGCGCAGTTCTGGTCGTAAGGCACGTCGGGCCAGTTCGCCTGGTTCGTGGCGATCGGGTTGCACGTGGTGGCCACGCAGCGGTCTTCGGTGGTGAACGCGACCCGCCGGGGCGCATCGGTATAGGCGTTGCCGTCGGTGAAGCCGTAGTCGATATAGCGCAGGTGTCCGTCGCGGTCGTACTTGACGCCGGTGGTGCCGTTGTTGGCGCCGTAGTAGTTGACGTCAGTGTCGTAGTAGTAGGACATGGCGTTGCCGTGGATGTCGACGGTGTAGTCGAGGTTCCACTGCCATGCCTGCATGCACTGGGAGGCCGCGAATCCGGCGGCCGAGTTGCAGGGGTCGCCGGTGTGGGCGCCGTAGACGGGCACCGTCCAGGCCGACTTCGTCTCCGTCTTGCCCGCCGCGTAGCCCGGCAGGTGGTTCAGGCCGAAGAAGTACTGGGTCCCGTCCGTGGACGTGATCTTCCAGTAGTCGCCGTCGTGGGTGCCGTTGGTACCGCCGGTGAGTTGCTCGACCTTCTCGCCGTTGTCATTGGACAAGCGCCAGTGGGTCGGCACGGACGCGTCGTAGACAAGATCGCCGGAGTGGCCGGCCAAGGAGATGTGGACGATCTGCCCGGCCCAGCACAGGTCACTGACCTTCGGCGCGGTTCCCGCCGGGTCGTCCGAACACGTGCTGTAGGAACGGCTGATGGACCCCGGCGCGTACGACCAGCCGTCGCCGACCCACGATGCCTGGTTGTTCGTGGACGCGGTGAGCCCGTCCAAAGACTGGGAGTCATATTGCAGCGAGACGCCGGGCGCCAGACCACCGGGGACAGGCGGCACCCCGATCGGGTAGCTGTAGGTGAAGTCCCCGGAGTTGCCGCCGGCCGTCCACGATCCGGCGGCGGCCAGCGGCGTGGCCCCGAAAGAGCCGGTGCCTCCGGATGCGGCGGCGGTCGCCGCGAGCACCATCGGCGCGGCTGCCTGCGCCGACGGAGCAGTCGAGGCGGTGCCACCGGTAGTGCCCTTCGCCGCAGGTGAGGTGACGGGGATGGCTGCTGCCTGAGGAAGGGCGACATCAGCAGTGAGCTGGTGGGTGGCGGCGTCGCGCCGAGTGGCCAGCGGCGTCTGGGTGCGGCAGGCGGGCTTTTCCGGGGTGGTCAGCGCGCAGGCGGGCAGCTGCACCAGATGCAGGCGCTCGGACCAGTCGCCGCCGAATGCGTCCTTGAAAGAGCTGTAGTCCACCGACACCGACGCCTTGCCGGTCGCCGAGGTGTTCTCGGTGGCTGAGGCGGTGAACAGCACGCCGTTCACGCCTGCCTTGCTGGCGGCATCCCGTGCGGTGACCTCGATGCGGATCTTGGACGGCGAGCTGCCGGCCGTCGTGGATCCGGACGCCTTCGGGGCCGCTGCTTTGGAGTCGGCGCGGGGTGCGACGGGCGCGACCCAGACCGGCAAGCTGCCCGCCCGTGCACGCCGCGGCGTTGATGCGGCCGTCGCTCCGGTGGACGGAGACTGCGCGGTCAAGTCAACGACAGCCACACCGGCGCTCGGCCACGCAGTCGCCTTCGGGTGCCAACTGCTGGCCGAGGTCTCGTCCTTCAGGTGCGCGCTGGTGTACGGCACCGCATGGACCTTGACCGTCGGCACGGACGGGACAGGGGGCGCGTCGGACTGCGCGTCGGCTACCACCGGCAGCGCCACCTGCAGGGCAGCCAGGACGGTCATCCCCGCAAACGCCGCTACCCATCGGGTCCGTTGACGGCCCCAGACCTTGCGGTCATTCATCGCACCGCGCCACAACAGACTCACGCCCCGCCCCCAAAGATCGTTGAACCTGGGGGACTTTACAGATCCCGCCAAGGACAAAACTGGCATGGAGAAACGCTTGCCAGCCCATGGGAAACCTTTGACCTTTGCCGCGTCTGCATGCACACCGTTCTGCCATGAGTTGCCCTGAGACATCCCACGTGAATTGCTACACAGCGCCGTCCGGCTCGTGATCTGCTCTTCCAGCCTGTGCCCGGTGTCATCGCCTGCCAGGTCCGATCCCGATCCCCCTGGCAAGGAGAACCACCTGTGCCCGCACGTTCCATAGCGCCTCCCGGCAGACGCAGCCGTCTGGCCCACGCCGCGACGGTCACAGCCCTGGCCCTACTCGCGTCCGGCACCAGCGGCGTGCTCCTGGCCCCGGCCGCAAACGCCGCGCCGGCCACCGCCCCGTCCGCACCCGCATCGGCGGCAGCGCAGTCGGCCGATGCCATCGCGCAGGCCAAGGTGACTGGGCTGCCGGTACCGATCGCGGCGCTGACCACCGCCACCGACACCGTGACCGCCGACCCTGCGGGCACCTTCACCCTGACCAGCAGCCTGCTGCCCACCCGGGTCAAACAGGGCGGATCGTGGGTGCCCATCGACGCGACCTTGCGGGCCCAGGCCGACGGCAGCCTCGCCCCGGCCGCCACCCCATCGGGGCTGCGCCTGTCCGGCGGCGGGAACACGCCGCTGGCAACCTTGACCAGCCTCGGCAAGCAACTGGCCATCTCCTGGCCGGACACACTGCCCAAACCCGCCCTGTCGGGGGCGAGCGCCACCTACCCCGGTGTCCTGCCCGATGTGGATCTCGTGGTGACCGCAACCCCGCTGGGCGGCTTCACCGAGGTCCTGGTCGTCAAGAACGCCGCAGCCGCCGCCAACCCGAAACTGGCCGCCCTGCAGTTCACCACCGCCACCCAGGGCCTGACCCTGACCGCCGGCCCGAACGGCACCCTCAACGCCACCGACCCCGCCGGCCGCGTCGCCTTCAGCGCCCCCACCCCGCGCATGTGGGACTCCAGTACCACCGCGGGCGTCTCGGCCAAGACTCGGCAGGCCAGTGCCGCGGACACGGCGCCTGCTGGCGTCTCCAGCGCAGGCGGGCCCGGAACCGGGGCGCAGGTCGCCGCCATGCCGGCCCAGGTCAGCGGAACCCACCTGAACATCACCCCGAACGCCGCCGTCCTGGCCGGCGCGGGCACGCACTATCCGGTCTTCATCGATCCCGGTTTCAACCCCAACTCCTCCGGCAGCGCCAACCCCGCCTACGCCGAGGTCCAAGAAGGCTGCCCGTCCACCTCGAACTACAACTCGACGAGATACAGCGGGGATCCGGCCGTCGGTTACAACGACTACCAGGACTGCATCGGCAAGGAGCAGTCCTACTTCCAGTTCGGCGTGAACAGCCGTATCTGGAACACCTCCATCACCCCCGTCAAGATCCTTTCTGCCACACTCCAGACCCTGGAAGTGTCCTCCGCGTCCACTTCCGTCACCGCCAACGTCAAAGCGTCCCTCTACGCGGTCTCTGTCCTTCCGGTGCTCGCCGACCATGCGACCTGGGACAGCCGTCTGCAGTCCGGGACGCTACTCGACACCAAGGCAGTCCCCCCTGCCACCGCGACATCCCAACCCTCAACCGGCTTCAACGTGCTGGCCGCCTTCGCCCAGGCATCCCAGGCCCACGCCAACAACGTCGTCCTCGGCCTGGTCGCCGCCAACGAAACCGCTGCGGGCGACCGGAAGCACTTCAGGAACACCCCGACGGTCACGGTGACCTACGACTCACTGCCCACCGTCACCGGCCACAGCACCAGCCCGCTCACTGCATGCACCGGCGGCACCACTCTCGGCACGACCGCCGTCACGCTCAGCGCCACGGTCAAGGACGCCGACCAGGGAGCGCCGGTCCTGGCCTACTTCTCGGTCAAGCGTACCGACGGGGCAACCGTCCCAACCGACACCGGGATCACCATCCCCCAGACCGCAGCAGTACGCGGTCCGGTCACCCAGAGCGGCACCCTCAGCTTCAACCTCGGCGTGCTGCCCTCGGGCACCTACAGCTGGCAGGTCTACGCCAACGACTACGGCTACTCCTCGCCGACGACCAGCGCCTGCACCTTCAGCGTGGACGCCTCCCCGCCGCACGAACCCGACATCAGCTCACCTGCCTTCCCCCGCAATGCGACGAACCCATCACAGCCGCGCACGGGCGGAGACTTCTTCTTCACCCGGGCCGCCGGCGACACCGACGTGGCGAGCTACGCCTACAACTGGGAAACACCACCCCCCACAGTTGACCCGCCGCTCACCCACGAGGCCAGCAAAGTCAGCGCCACCACAACCGTCCCGCTGATCCCTATGACGCCTGGCAACAACGTGCTGTACGTGTACGCCATCGACGCGGCCGGCAACCACTCCCACACCGTCCACTACGACTTCCTCACCGCGTCACTGACCGTTCCGGACACCACCGGCGACTTCACCGGCGACGGCAAACCCGACCTGACCATCCCAGGGGCCGACGGGAACGTGCGCCTCTACCCCAGCACCGGCACCCCACCCGGGACCCTGGGCGCGCCCTATCGCGCCACCAGCGACGCCAGCTTCAAGAATGCCGTCTTGAGCACCGGCGACTTCAATGGGGACTTGATCCAGGACCTGCTGGCCCGCAAGAACGACGGCAACCTTTACTTCTACCCTGGCAACGGTGGCGGATCGGCCTTCGATCCCAACAAACAGGGTCAGGTGCTGCCTGCCCCGACGAGCGACAGCAACCACTTCGAATGGTCCAGAGCGGACCAGATCGTCGCCACCCTCGACGTCGACGGCGACGGCAACTTCCCGGACCTGTACGTCGTCTCCGGTGACGTGCTGTGGCTGTTCCCCGCAGCAGGCACATTCGGCACGTACAACGTCCCCGTGCAGATGTCCACCGGCTGGACCGGAAAGACCCTCACCGACGCCGGCACCATCTCCAACGCCCCGGCCCTGTGGTCACGGGACGACACCACCGGCGAACTCGACCTGTACACCGGCACCCCAACCATCCCCGCCGCCCCTCCTGCCGACGCCGTCCCGGCCATCCCCGCAGGGTCCTCGACCAGCACCAAGACCGTCGTCGCCACGAGCGGCTGGAGCAAGGCCATTCGGCCACAGCTCTTCCCGGCAGGCGACTCCAACGGCGATGGCCGCCCCGACCTGTGGGCCACCGACATCGCCCCGGTCCGCAACGTCTCCTACTACGGCAGCACCACCACTGCCTTCGCCACTCCGACCCACGCACAAACCCTCAACCCCACCGGCGACATCAACGGCGACGGCGAAGCCGACATCCTCGCCATCGACACCTCCGGCAACCAGTGGATCTACCCCGGCAGCGACGGCATCAAGACCTCCAGCTTCCTCAGCCGCTACCAGACCGGCAGCGGCTGGAGCGGCATGGACGCCCTCAACATCAGCGACATCAACGGCGACGGACGGCCCGACATCCTCACCCGCCGCACCTCCGACGCCAGCCTGTGGGTCTACCCCGGCACCGGCGGCACCGGCACCAGCACCTTCGGCGCCCCCTATAAGGTCGGCGACAGCTGGGGCGGCATGAACATCATCGAGGTCGGAGACGTCAACGGCGACGGCAAGACCGACATCCTCGCCCGGCGCGCCTCCGACAACAGCCTGCTCACCTACCCCGGCACCGGCGGCACCGGAATCAACAGCTTCAGCGCCCCCTACCTAGTCGGCGACAGCTGGGGCGGCATGAACATCATCCGGCTCGGCGACATCAACGGCGACGGCAAGACCGACATCTTCTGCATCGACGCCGCGGGCACCCAGTACGTCTACCCCGGCACCGGCGGCGCCGGAACCAGCACCTTCGGCACCCGCTACCAGACGGGTACCGGCTGGAACATCACCAACTCCATCAGCCTCAGCGACGTCAACAGTGACGGTAAGATCGACATCCTCAGCCGCCTCGCCTCAGACTCCAGCCTCTGGACCTACCCCGGCACCGGCGGCACCGGAACCAGCACCTTCGACGCCGCCTATAAAGTCGGCGCCAGCTGGGGCGGCATGACCGTCATCATCTAGAGACGACTTCCTGACATGTGGTCCCAGCCAGGCCACCACTGACACTGAAAGCAACAACGGCGTGGCGAGGGCCTCGACGACAAGTCGGGGCCCTCGCCACGCTTCTTAGATTGCCAGTTCCAGTTCTTCATCCGGCCTGGCCAGAGGGGTATTTTCAAGTCCTACTGGGCGGACGCCAGGTCAGGGTGATCATGGTTCGTGACTCACCCGATCAAGGTGCGTGCGGTGCTGGTAGCGCAAGTGCCTGACTATGCTCTGGTGGCGTCAGCGCCGGTGCGGCCAGTAGACGGGCAGAGCAGAGCTGGTCGTGGGGGGGGGACGGACAAGGTCCAGGAGCCGTCGCACTTCTGGCGCGGTGAGGGGAACGAGGTTTCTCGGACCGTTCTTTCGGCCCCTCCTCGCGGGCCTGGGTGGTCATCACCGCGCGGAAGGCGTGGGCGAGCATGGCCAAGGGCGATGCGGCGGTACCAGCCGACCTGGCAGCGGACCTCGTACTGGTCCGGGCCGCATTCGCCCTTCGCCGCTTGAAGGCAATCCTCGATGGCCCATCGGGAGCCAGCCACCCGGAGTCCGGTGGGAGCCCGGAGCCGTTACGCGACGGTATCGCGCCCTTCACCGCGCGGAGTCCGAGGACCTCGCCCCAGGAAGTGCCTCGTCGTCAGACGCTGATCGCAGAACCCGCTCAAGAACGGGCGGAACCTCGTCGTACGGCCCACACCCACATCCCTCGAAGGTCCCCGCGCGAACGGGCTCTCCACCTCCGCAGGCCAGCAGCCTCACGGCGGAGCCCCTCCGGATGCAACCGGAGGGGCCCTCACCTCTCACACACATCTCACCAACAACACCGACGCCCCTGGACCACAAGACCCCAACCTGGCACTACGCCACTCCCCTGTACCAAGTGGACACCCCTGGAAGGTCTCTACGACCTGTGCCAGGTGGTGCCGAGGGCGGGGCCCAGGACGAGTACGGGGGCGTCCTCGGGGCCGTCGAGCCGGTGCTGGAGGGTCTTCTGGTCGCTCACCGGGTTCACGCTATCGAGTGACGGGAAGCGGCTGGTCACCCGCCCCCCGCGGCCCGCCAGGACCCGTGCGTGCGCCCGCCTCCGACCGGTGGGGCGGGCGCGTGGGGGGATGGTTCCGTCAGAAGTTGATCGTGGAGACGATGTACACGACGGGATGGTCCAGATCGCTGAGGTCGACGGTGATGTCGTGGTCCGGCTTGTCCCCGTGCTGGGTCGTCGACACTCCGCCCCAGTCGTGGCCCGGCCGGAAGAGCCAACCGGGCACCTTCGCCTGGTCGGGGGTGATGGTGACGTCACCCGGCTTCAGCGCGGAGCGGCTGGTGCCCAGCTGCGCGAGGAAGGTGTCGAGCCCGCCCGCGGTGGACGTGAACTGGACGTAGAGCGCGCTCGTGTTCCAGTTGTTCGTCTCCATGTAGGCGATCTTCCGCGTCCAGTCCAGCGGGACCGGCACCTGGTATATCCGGCGCTGCACCTGGCTGGGCCAGTCCCACGTCAGGTGCTTGGCGGCCGCCGACTCCTCCTTGTCCTGGCCGCTGTTGCGGCTCTGCTCGGCGGAGACGATCACATAGCCGACGGGTACCAGGATCAGCAGCGGGACGACGGTCCACTGGACCCAGCGGGGCACCTGGCGCAGCGGCCTGCTGTGCGGGCGGTCGACGCTCATCGGCCCGCCGCCCGGACGAAGCGCTCGTAGCGCTCGACACGGCGCCGGTTGGCGCGGCGGAACCGCCGGGCGACCAGCCGGGCGAGGTCGGCGGCGCCGACCAGCCCGGCCTCATTGCCCAGCTCGGCCTGCACGATGCGGGCCTCGGGGCGGTAGCCGCGCCCGGTGAGGTTGCGGCGGAAGGCGTCCCGGGCCGGGCCGATGAGCAGGTCGTCGGCGGCGCTGACGCCACCGCCGATGACGAAGCAGGACGGGTCCAGCGCGGCGGCGAGGTTGGCGATGCCGACGCCGAGCCACTGGCCGATGTCCTGGAGCAGCTCGATGCACATCGCGTCGCCCTCCCGGGCCAGCTGCGTGATCAGCGGTCCGGTGATGTCGCCGATGTTGCCGCCGACCCGGTCGATGATCCCGTACGCGACGGGCGACTCGGCGGCGGCCATTTCGCGGGCCTCGCGGACCAGCGCGTTGCCCGAGCTGTACTGCTCCCAGCAGCCGCGGTTGCCGCAGGGGCAGCGGTGGCCGCCGGGGACGACCTGCATATGGCCGAACTCGCCGGCCACGCCGTAGCGGCCGCGCTTGACGTGGCCGTCCTCCAGGATGGCGCCGCCGATGCCGGTACCCAGCGTGATCATGACGAGGTCGTCCTGGCCGCGGCCGGCGCCGAAGCGCCATTCGGCCCAGGCCGCGGTGTTGGCGTCGTTGTCGACCATGACCGGCACCAGCAGCCGTTCCTCCAGCCGGTCGCGCAGCGGTTCGTCGCGCCAGGACAGGTGCGGGGCGAAGAGCACCCGGGAGCGGTCGGCGTCGACCCAGCCGGCGGCGCCGATGCCGACCGCGTGCACGTCGTGCCGCTCCGACAGGTCCAGCACCAGCTCGACGATGGTGTCCTCGACGACCTTGGGGCTCTTGCTCCGGTCCGGTGTCTCGGTCCTGAGCTGCTCCAGGATGTTGCCGTCCGGGTCCACGACCCCGGCCGCCACCTTGGTGCCGCCGATGTCGATGCCGACCGTCGGCACTCTCGGCGCCGTCAGATGGGAGCGGCGCTCCCGGCGGCCGACGGTCTGCAGCACCGTCGCACGGGCGGCGCCCTTGCGCTGGAATGCTGATCGGTCGCTGCGTGACGCTGCTGGCAAGGGTCGTCTCCGGATCGGTGGCTGTCGTGCCGATTGTGCCGCACCGGGGACGTACCCCGCGCAGCACGGGCTGGGTCAGCCCTCGCGGGCGAGCTCGTGGCTGAGCTGCTCCAGCTCGCTGCCGCCCGCCATCTGGCGGGTCAGTTCTTCCAGCGTAATGCCCGTTTTGGGATAGCTCCCGGCCATCGCGCCGCGCTTCAGCAGGACGAACCGGTCGCCGACGAGGAAGGCGTGGTGCGGGTTGTGGGTGATCAGGACCACACCGAGCCCGGCATCGCGCGCGGCGGCGACGTACTTGAGGACGACGCCGGACTGCTTGACGCCGAGCGCCGCCGTCGGCTCGTCGAGGACCAGCACCTTCGCCCCGAAGTAGACGGCGCGGGCGATGGCGACACACTGCCGTTCACCGCCGGACAGGGTGCCGATGGGCTGGTCCACGTCGCGCAGGTCGATGCCCATCCGCAGCAGCTCACTGCGGGTGGTCTCGCGCATCGTGCGCACGTCGAGCCGGCGGAGCGGTCCACGGCCCTTGGTGGGCTCGGAGCCGAGGAAGAAGTTCCGCCACACCGGCATCAGCGGCACCACCGCGAGGTCCTGGTAGACGGTCGCGATGCCGTGGTCGAGGGCCTCACGCGGCGAGCTGTGGCGCACCGGCTCGCCGTCGACCTCGTAGGTGCCCGCGTCGTGCTGGTGCAGACCCGAGATGATCTTGATGAGGGTGGACTTGCCCGCGCCGTTGTCGCCCAGCACGCAGGTGATCTCACCGGCGTGCACTTCGAGGGAGACCCCTTCCAGGGCCTTGATGTTGCCGTAGTACTTGCTCACGTCGGTGAGCTTCACCAGCGCGCTCATGCGGTCGCCTCCGCCCGCTTGCGGACCCATGCGTTCAGCAGCGTGGCCAGCAGCAGCATGGCCCCGAGGAAGAACTTGAACCAGTCCGGATTCCACTGGGCGTACACGATGCCCTTGCTCGTCATGCCGAAGATGAACGCGCCGACGGCGGAGCCGATCGCCGACCCGTAGCCGCCGGTCATCAGACAGCCGCCGATGACGGCCGCGATGATGTAGAGGAACTCGTTGCCGACACCCTCGCCCGACTGCACCACGTCGAACGAGAAGAGCAGGTGCTGGCCGGAGATCCAGGCGCAGAACGCGACCGCCATGTACAGGCCGATCTTGGTGCGGGACACCGGGACGCCGACCGCGCGGGCGGCGTCCGCGCCGCCGCCGACGGCGAAGATCCAGTTCCCGGCCCGGGTGCGCAGCAGCACCCAGGTGGCGACGGCGACCAGGGCCGCCCACCACAGGATGGTGACCTTCAGGTCGATGTCACCGATGGTGAGGTGCGAGGCGAAGAGCACCCGCGCCGAGTCGAACCCCTCCATGTCGGCGATGGACTTGGTGCTGACCGTGCCGCTGATGAGCTTGGTGAAGCCCAGGTTCAGCCCGGTGAGCATCAGGAAGGTGCCGAGCGTGATGATGAAGCTGGGCAGTTTGGTGCGGGTCAGCAGGAACCCGTTGAAGAAGCCGATGGCCAGGGTGACCACCAGCGACACCGCGACGCCCGCCCAGACGTTCGCCGTCATCTGGTAGCTGAACATCGAGGAGACCAGCGCGGAGCTGGTGACCATCACACCGGTCGACAGGTCGAACTCGCCGCCGATCATCAGCAGGGCGACGGGCACCGCCATGATGCCGATGGTCGAGGCGGCGTACAGCACGGTCCCGAAGCTGGACCACTGCAGGAACGAGTCGGCGGCGACCGAGAAGAAGATGAAGACGGCCGCGGCGCCGACGACCGAACCCAGTTCGGGGCGGCCCATCAGCCGGCGCGCCAGCGAGCGGTGCACCAGCCGGTCGTCCGCGGCCTTGCCGCCGGGGTCCGGACCGTCCTGGTCTGCGGGCTTCTCCAGTGTGGTGGCCGGTGTCATCGCGTCCCCCGTTCGGTGTACTTCGCCAGCGCGGCGGCGTCCTTCTGCGTCAGGATCTGCGGGCCGGTGAGCACCGGCTTCCCGCCGCCCAGGACGTCGGCGTTGTAGCGGTAGAGCCAGAGCAGGTCCACGGCCTCGTAGCCCTGCAGATAGGGCTGCTGGTCGACGGCGAAGCCGATCGTGCCGGCGGCCAGCGCCGTGGCGACCTGTGCGTTGAGGTCGAAGGTGTCGACCTCGGCGGAGCTCGACGCCTGCTGCTTGGCCTTGACGGCGGTGGCCGCGAACGGCGCGCCCAGGGTGACGACCGCGTCGATGGACTTGTCGGCCTGGAGCTTGGCCTGGATCGTGGACTGCACGTCGGGCATGTTGGTGCCGTCGACGTTGAGGTTGTCCATCGTCCCGGCGAAGGTCTCCTTCGCCCCGGCGCAGCGGTCCTCGTGGCCGACGTTGCCCTGCTCGTGCAGCACGCAGATGGCGTGCTTCTTCCCGCGCTTGTCCAGCTCGTCGCCGACGGCCTGGCCGGCGATCTTCTCGTCCTGGCCGATGTGGCTGAGTGCCCCGAAGGCCTTGGACTGGTCGGAGCCGGAGTTGATGGTGATGACGGGGATGCCGGCCTTCACCGCCTTGGCGACGACGTCCTTCATCGCGTCGGGCTTGGCGAGGGTGACCACCAGGCCGTCGACGTGCTGGTCGATGGCGGCCTGGACGAGCTGCGCCTGCTCGTTCGCCTGGTTGCTGCTGGAGTAGACGAACTTGATGTTGTCCTTGCGGGCGGCCTGCTTGGCACCGTTCTGGACGATGTCCCAGAAGGTGTCGCCGGCGCCCGAGTGGGTGACCATGGCCACCGTCCACTTGGGCGTGTCGACGCCCGAGCCGCCGTCCGCGGACTGCGCGGCCCGTTCCTCGGCGCGCTTGCCGCCCGTGCTGCTGCACCCCGCCAGTGAGGCCCCGAGCACCGCCGCCAGCAGTGCGCCGATCGCGCGCGTCCCCGTCTTAGCCATCGCCACGAAGCCTTGCCCTTCCCTGCGGATCCCGGTGCCGCCGGGGGCTCGATGATCAGCCCCGGCGGCCCAAGTATCTGTCAAGGGGAACGTGGCCGCTGTCATCGGGTACCGCGCTGGGTGTACTTCTCCAGCTGCGGCACGTCCTTGTCGGTGACGAGGGCGGGGCCGGTCAGCACCGGCCGGCCGCCGCCGATGACGTCGCCGTTGGTCCTGTAGAGCCACAGCTCGTCCACCGCGAGGTAGCCCTGGAGGTAGGGCTGCTGGTCGACGGCGAAGCCGACCTCCTTGCTCTTGAGCTGCTTCACCACGGCCGCGTTGAGGTCGAAGGTGTCGACCTCGACCTTGGCCTTGGTCTGCTGGACGGCCTGCACGGAGGTGGCGGCGAAGGGCGCGCCCAGGGTCAGGATCGCGTCGATGGACTTGTCCGCCTGGAGCTTGGAGGTGACGGAGGACAGCACGTCGGGCATGTTCGTGCCGGTGACGTAGAGCTTCTGCATCGAGCCCTTGAAGGTCTTCGCGGCGCCGTCGCAGCGCTGTTCGAGAGAAACGTTTCCCTGCTCGTGGATGACGCACAGCGCCTTCTTCAGGCCCCGCTTGGTCATCTCGTCGCCGACCGCCTCGCCGGCCACCGCCTCGTCCTGGCCGATGTGGCTCAGCGCGCCGTAGGCGGCGGAGAACTGGGAGCCGGAGTTGATGCTGATGACGGGGATGCCGGCCTGAACGGCCTTCTGCAGCACCGCCTTGAGCGCGTCGGGCTTGGCCAGCGTCACGATGATCCCGTCGACCTTCTGGTCGATCGCGGTCTGGACGAGCTGGGCCTGCTCGTTCCCCTCCTTGTTGTTGGAGTAGAGGAACTTCACGTTGTCCTTCGCCGCGGCCTGCTTCGCGCCCTTCTGGACGATGTCCCAGAACGTGTCGCCCTCACCCGAATGGGTGACCATGGCGATGGTGAGTTGCGGGGTGCCCGCCCCGTTCACCGTACTCGTGGCGTCCTTCTCTTCGGTCTTCTTGCCCCCGGAGCTGCTGCATCCGGCGGCGGCGAGCGATATCGCCAGGGCGAGTGCCGCCGCGGACAGAGCCGTACGCCTGCGTGCCATCGTGGGTCCGCCTTTTCCTCCGGCCGCCCGGGTCCGGTCCGGTGTACGGCACGGGGTGGTTTCTAATCGGGGCCGGGGTGCAGCGTCAAGACTTTGTACAGACATTCTTACGTTCGCGGCTAGGTACGGACCAGCAGCCGGAACTCGAACGCGTAGCGCGAAGCCCGGTAGATGTGCGATCCGAACTCCACCGCCCGCCCCTTGGCGTCGTACGTGGTGCGCTGCATCGTCAGCAGCGGTGCGCCCTCCGGCTCGGCCAGCAGCCGGCCCTCCTCCGCGGTCGCCGCCCGCGCGCCGACGGTCTGCTGGGCGCTGTGCAGCGTGATGCCCGCGCCGCGCATCAGCCGGTACAGGCCGGTGGCCTCGAGGTCGACGGTGCTCAGCGGCAGCAGATCTGGCGGCAGGTGGTTCGTCAGGTGCGCCATGGGCTCGCCGTGGGCCAGCCGCAGCCGCTCCACCACCACGACCTCGCTGCCCTCCGGCACCCCGAGCGCGGCCGCGGCCTGCGCGGAGGCGGGCGCGACGGAGTTGCGCAGCACCCGGGTGGCGGGACGCTGGCCCGCGGCGAGAAGGTCGTCGTAGAGGCTGCTCAGCTCCAGCGGGCGCTTGACCTGGCTGTGCACCACCTGGGTGCCGACCCCGCGGCGGCGCACCATCAGCCCCTTGTCCACGAGGGACTGGATGGCCTGGCGCACAGTGGGCCGGGACAGACCGAGCCGGCCGGCCAGCTCGATCTCGTTCCCCAGCAGGCTGCCGGGGGCGAGCCCGCCGGTCTCGATGGCGCTCTCCAGTTGCTGGGCAAGCTGGAAGTACAGCGGGACCGGGCTCGAGCGGTCGACGCTGAGACGGAGCGGTGCGGGGTCGGGACTGGGCACGATGGGAGCGTATCGGCAGGTTGCCATGACGGGAAGTCCGTATGTCCGGACAAACTATTGACAGGCGGTGACGGCTCGCGGGAGGTTGGTCCCGCAGGGCACGCAAGCCGTATCAGCCGGAGGTGCCGAGTCCGTCGGGCGGCGGCCTCCGGAAGATCACCTTCCTGGAAGGGGCAGGGCCAGGTATGCGAATGGGACTTCTCGGGGCCGGTCGGATCGGGGCCTTCCACGCCGTAGCGCTACGGGCACACCCGGACGTCGGGGAACTGCTCGTCGCGGACGCCGACCCCGGCCGGGCCGCCGAGGTCGCCGCACGGACCGGCGCCACCGCCGCGGACTCGGTGGACGCCGTCTTCACCTCCGGGGTCGACGCGGTGGTGATCGCCTCCGCCACCGCGGCACACGCCACCCTCATCGAACGGGCCGCACGGGCGGGCCTGCCGGTCTTCTGCGAGAAGCCGATCGCCCTGGACCTGGCCGGCACCGTCGCCGCGCTGCGCTCGGTCGAAGCGGCCGGCACGACGCTGCAGATGGGCTTCCAGCGACGGTTCGACGCCGGATACCTGGCGGCGCGCGAGGCCGTACGGTCCGGCCGGCTCGGCCGGCTGCACACCGTGCGGGCCGTCACCTCCGACCCGGCCCCGCCGCCCGCCGACTACATCCCGCTCTCCGGCGGCCTGTACCGCGACTGCCTGATCCACGACTTCGACATCCTGCGCTGGGTCACCGGCCGCGAGATCCTGGAGGTGTACGCGACCGGCGCCAACGGCGGCGCGGACTTCTTCCGCACCGCGGGCGACGCCGACACCGCGGCGACCCTGCTCACCCTGGAGGGTGGAGTGCTCGCCACCGCCACCGCGACCCGCTACAACGGCGCCGGCTACGACGTCCGGATGGAGCTGGCCGGCACCGACGACCAGATCGCCGTGGGTGTCGACGCCCGCACCCCCGTCACCTCCGTCGAGCCCGGCGCCGCGAGCAGCGTCCCCGCCCCGTGGCCCGGCTTCCTGGAGCGCTTCGCCCCCGCCTACCGCGCCGAGCTGGACACCTTCGTCCGGGTGGCCCGCGGCGAGAGCGCCAACCCCTGCCCGGGACGCGAGGCGCTGCGCGCCCTGCTCGTCGCCGAGGCGTGCGAGGTGTCGCGGCGCGAGCGGCGGCCGGTCGCGGTCGCCGAGATCGCGGCGCGCGCCGAACTGATCGCCGGGACCTCGGCCCGCACCGCGGAGGTGAGCGCATGAGGCTCGACCGGGTGGCCGCGGCGCCGATCTCCTGGGGCGTGTGCGAAGTGCCGGGCTGGGGGCACCAGTTGACGCCCGAGCGGGTACTGGACGAGATGGCGGCGCTCGGGCTGACCGCGACCGAGTTCGGACCCGACGGCTTCCTGCCGGGCCCGCTGCTCGCGGCGCGCGGGATGACGGCCGTCGGCGGCTTCGTCCCGGTCGTGCTGCACGATCCGGCGACCGATCCACTGCCGGAGGTGCGCACCGCGCTGGCCGCCTTCACCGCGGCGGGCGCCGGAACCCTGGTGCTCGCCGCCGCGACCGGGCAGGACGGCTACGACGCGCGCCCCGAGCTGGACGCGCTCGGCTGGAAGACCCTGCTGGCCAATCTCGACCGGGTCGCGGCGCTCGCCGCGGCCGCCGGGATCACCGCCGCCCTGCATCCGCACGTCGGCACGATGGTGGAGGGCCCGGAGGACGTCGACCGGGTCCTGGAGGGCAGCTGGACCGGGCTGTGCCTGGACACCGGGCATCTGCTCGTCGGCGGCACCGACCCGGTGGCACTGGCCCGCCGGGCGGCCGGCCGGGTGGTCCACGTCCATCTCAAGGACGTGGACGAGGGCGCGGCGGCGGCCGTGCACGACGGGCGCACCTCCTACACCGAAGCCGTGGACCGTAATCTCTACCAGCCGCTGGGGCAGGGCGACATCGACCTCGCCGCCCTCATCGGCGCACTGGAGGACGCGGGGTACGCGGGCTGGTACGTCATGGAGCAGGACGCCGTGCTCACCGCGGAACCGCCGCCCGGCGGCGGCC
Source organism: Streptomyces sp. SID13666 (assembly GCF_010548325.1). NCBI lineage: Bacteria > Bacillati > Actinomycetota > Actinomycetes > Kitasatosporales > Streptomycetaceae > Streptomyces > Streptomyces sp. SID13666. The sequence goes on from NZ_JAAGLX010000048.1 coordinate 36,371, forward strand.
CCGTCGACGACGTACGGGCCTCGCTGGACTGGCTGGCCGCGCTGTGACCGCCCCGGAGACCGCGCGGGCACCGGGCACCCCGTACGACGTGATCACCGTCGGCCGGGTGGGCGTTGACCTGTACCCCGAGCAGACCGGCGTCGGCCTCGCCGACGTCCGCACGTTCGCCAAGTACCTCGGCGGCACCGCGACCAACGTCGCGGTGGCCGCGGCGCGTTACGGCCTGCGGACCGCGGTCCTCACCGGTGTCGGGGACGATCCGTTCGGCGGGTACGTACGCGGCGCGCTGCGCGGCTTCGGGGTGGACGACGCGCTGGTGACCACGGTGCCGGGACTGCAGACGCCGGTCGTGTTCTGCGAGATCTTCCCGCCCGACGACTTCCCGCTCTACTTCTACCGGCGCCCCGTCGCCCCGGACCAGTGCCTGGAACCGGAACGGCTGGACCGCGCGGCGGTCCGCGACGCGCGGGTGCTGTGGATCACCGGCTCCGCGCTCGCCGTCGAGCCGACCCGCTCCACCCTCTTCGCCGCGCTGGAGGAACGGGCCGGCCGCGAGGTGTACTTCGACCTCGACTGGCGGCCCGGCTTCTGGGCCGACCCGGCCGAGGCGCCCGAACTGTACGCACGGGCCCTGCGGTACGCGACGGTCGCGGTCGGCAACCGCGAGGAGGCGCAGGTCGCGGTGGGCACCGGCGATCCGGAGCGGGCCGCCGAACTGCTGCTGGACCGCGGGGTGCGCCTCGCCGTCATCAAGCAGGGACCGGACGGGGTGCTGGCCCGCACCGCGACCGAGAGCGTCTCCTTCCCGCCGGTACCGGTCGAGGTGGTCAACGGCCTCGGCGCGGGTGACGCCTTCGGCGGCGCGCTGTGCGCCGGTCTGCTGGCCGGCCGGCCGCTGTCCCGTGTCATCAGCACCGCCAACGCGGCCGGCGCGCTGGTCGCCTCACGGCACGCCTGTGCCGACGCCATGCCGACCCTCTCCGAGGTGGAGGCTCTTCTCACGCGACAGGCGCGGCAAGCGGTCCCCGCGGCCGTCGACGCCGAAACGAAGAGGTCCCGCGTATGACCGCGAAATCCCGCCCCGTACGTCCCTTCGCGCCCGTTCCCGAGGCCCAGACCCAGGCGTCCGCGGCCGACCGGCGCCCCGCGCCGCTCGCGTCCTCGGTCGACGAGATCACCCGGCTGCGGGCATCCGCGCCGGACGCGATCCGGCTCGCCTGCGCGCAGCGCACGCCCTTCGACCCGTCCCGGCTCGCCCGCCCGCTGTTCGTGCTGGCCGCCGACCATCCCGCGCGCGGCGCCGTCGCGGCGGGCGGCGACCCGACGGCGATGGGCGACCGCCACGAGCTGCTGGCGCGGTGCGTCGAGGCGCTGGCGCGCCCCGGGGTGGACGGCTTCCTCGGCACGGCCGACCTGGTCGAGGACCTGATGCTGCTCGGCGCCCTCGACGGCAAGCTCGTCCTGGGGTCGATGAACCGCGGCGGGCTGCCCGGCGCGTCCTTCGAGCTCGACGACCGTTTCACCGGCTACGACGCACCCGGTATCGCGGCGGCCGGCCTCGACGGCGGCAAGGTGCTGCTGCGGATCGACCCGGAGGACCCCGGCACGGCCGACACGCTGGCCGGCTGCTCGCACGCGGTGCACACGCTCGCCGCACGCCGGCTGCTGGCGCTCGTCGAACCGTTCCGTACCCACCGGGTGGCCGGGCGGGTCGTCAACATCCTGGAGCCCGACGCGCAGATCTACGTCAACAACATCGCCCAGGGCCTGGGCAGCACCTCCGCGTACACCTGGCTGAAGGTCCCGGTCGTCGACGAGATGGAACGCATGATGGCCTCGACGACCCTGCCCACCCTGCTGCTCGGCGGCGAGGGCACCGGCGGTCCCGACGAGCGGTACGCGGCCTGGCAGAAGGCGCTGCGGATACCGCAGGTGCGCGGTCTGATCCTCGGCCGCACCATGCTCTTCCCGGACGACGGCGACGTGGCGAAGGCCATCGACACCGCCGTGTCGCTGGTCGACCGCAGCCCGTCCGCGCCGGAGAACGCCCGATGACGCCGGGCGGCGGGCCCACGCGGCTGGCCGGACACGTACCGGCCGCGAGCGCCGCCCGCGACGGCTACGACCTGTGGGTGGACCCGGAGGGCGCCGGCTGGGGCTACAGCTCGCTGCGGGTGCTGACGCTGGCGCCCGGCGAAACGCGCACCCTCGACAGCGGTGACAGCGAGTGGATCGTGCTGCCGCTGGCGGGCGGCTGTTCGGTCGCCGTCGACGACGAGGTCTTCGAACTGCGCGGCAGGCCCGACGTGTTCAGCGGCGTCAGCGACTTCGCGTATGTGCCGCGGGACGCGCGCACGGTGCTCACCAGCCGGGCCGGCGGCCGCTTCGCGCTCACCGGGGCCCGTTGCGAGCGGCGGCTCGCGGCCCGTTACGGGCCCGCCTCCGGTGTGCCCGTGGAGCTGCGCGGCGCGGGCGGCGCGAGCCGTCAGGTCAACAACTTCGCGGCGGCCGGGGTCTTCGACTGCGACCGGCTCATCGCGGTCGAGGTGCTCACCCCCGGCGGCAACTGGTCGTCGTTCCCGCCGCACAAGCACGACGAGGCGAGCGCGACGGAGTCCGAGCTGGAGGAGATCTACTACTTCGAGCTGGCGGGCGGCCCGGGGGCGATGGGCTACCAGCGGGTCTACCCCTCCGGCGCCGGACGGACCGACGTGCTCGCCGAAGTGCGCGGCGGCGACGCCGTACTGATCCCCGACGGCTGGCACGGCCCGAGCATGGCCGTCCCCGGCTACGACATGTACTACCTGAACGTGATGGCCGGGCCCGGCGCCGACCGGGCCTGGCTGATTTGTGACGACCCCGCGCACGCCTGGGTACGCGGCAGCTGGGCCGCACAGTCCGCGGACCCGCGACTGCCGCTGTACACCGCACCTGTGGAGACCGCATCAGTGGAGGAACCGCGCCCATGACGACCACCGTCAGGCTCACCGTCGCCCAGGCCCTCGTCCGCTTCCTCACCGTCCAGCACACCGAACGGGACGGCGTATGCCGCCGGCTGATCGCCGGGACCTGGGGCATCTTCGGCCACGGCAACGTCGCCGGGGTCGGCCAGGCCCTGCTGCAGACCGGCCACGATGTCATGCCGTACTACCAGGGCCGCAACGAGCAGGCGATGGTGCACGCCTCGGTCGGCTTCGCCCGGATGAACAACCGGCTGTCCACGATGGCCTGCACCACCTCCATCGGGCCCGGCGCCACCAACCTCGTCACCGGTGCGGCCCTGGCCACCATCAACCGCGTGCCGGTACTGCTGCTCCCCGGCGACGTGTTCGCGACCCGCCCCGCCGATCCGGTGCTGCAGCAGCTGGAGGTGCCGTGGGCGTACGACATGTCCGTCAACGACACGCTGCGGCCGGTCTCCCGCTACTTCGACCGGATCTGGCGCCCGGAGATGCTCGCGCCCTCCCTGCTGCAGGCGATGCGCGTCCTGACCGATCCGGTGGACACCGGCGCGGTCACCCTGGCGCTGCCCCAGGACGTCCAGGCCGAGGCGTACGACTGGCCGGCCGAGCTGTTCGAGCAGCGGGTCTGGCACGTACGCCGTCCGCAGCCGGACGCGGCGGCGCTGGACGAGGCCGCGGAGCTGCTGCGGTCCGCCGAACGCCCGCTGATCGTGGCGGGCGGCGGTGTGATCGGCTCCGAGGCCACCGACGCGCTGCGCGAGTTCGCCGCGGCCACCGGAATCCCGGTGGCCGAGACCCAGGCGGGGAAGGGCTCGCTGCGCTTCGACCACCCGCAGGCGCTGGGCGGGATCGGCCACACCGGCACCGGGCCGGCCAACGCCGCCGCCCGCGAGGCCGATGTCGTCCTCGGCATCGGCACCCGCTGGACGGACTTCACCACCGCGTCGAACTCGCTGTTCGCCCACCCGGACGTGCGCTTCGTCAACCTGAACATCACCGCGTTCGACGCGCACAAGATGGCGGGCACCGCCCTGGTCGCCGACGCCCGGTCCGGTATCGAGGCGCTCACCGCCGCCCTGGCCGGCCACCGGGTGGACCTGTCCCGGCACGACCGGGGCGTCGCGGAGTGGCAGCGCGCCACCGACGCCGTCTTCCGGCCGGGCGGCGACGCGGGCGACAGCCTCCCCTCGCAGACCCAGGTGCTGGGCGCCCTGGAGGAGGTGCTCCAGGACCGCGACGTGGTCATCAACGCGGCCGGCTCGCTCCCCGGCGACCTGCACAAGTTCTGGCGGTCCCGCGACCCGAAGCAGTACCACGTCGAGTACGGCTACTCCTGCATGGGCTACGAGATCCCCGCCGCGATCGGGGTGAAGCTCGCCGCGCCCGACCGCGAGGTGTTCGCCCTCGTCGGCGACGGCACGTATCTGATGCTGCCCACCGAGATCGTCACCGCGGTCCAGGAGGGCGTCAACATCAACCTCGTGATCGTGCAGAACCACGGCTACGCCTCCATCGGCGGACTGTCGGACTCGGTCGGCGCCGAGCGCTACGGCACCGCCTACCGGTTCCGGGCCCCGGACGGCACGTTCACCGGCGATCCGCTCCCCGTCGACCTGGCCGCCAACGCCGCCAGCCTCGGCCTGGACGTCCTGACCGCCCGCACCGTCAAGGAGCTGCGCGAGGCGCTGGCCACGGCCCGCGCCTCGGACCGCGCGACGGCCGTGTACGTCGAGACCGGGCCGGGCACGGGCGGGGAACCGGCCTCCGGCGCCTGGTGGGACGTGGCCGTCGCCGAGGTCTCCGACCGGCCGGCCGCCCGCCGGGCCCGCGCGGAGTACGAGCGGGCGAAGCGCGGCCAGCGGCACCACCTGTGACCGGCCACCCGGGTTCCGTTTGGCGCCCGGAGGAACCTGAGGGATAACTGCGTCATGGACGCATCACAGGCCGACGCCTACCTCTCGCGCATCGGGGCCGACCGCCCCGCAATACCCGACGCCGCCGCGCTGCGCGACCTGCAGCTTCGTCATCTGCTCACCGTGCCGTTCGAGAACCTCTCGATCCATCTCGGCGAGGAGATCGTGCTGACGCAGGAGGCGCTCCACGCCAAGGTCGTCGGGGCCCGGCGGGGCGGCTTCTGCTACGAACTCAACGGTCTGTTCGGTGCGCTGCTGACGGAGCTCGGGTACCCGGTGAGCCTGTTCGCCGCCCGGGTCTTCGACAAGGACGGGGTCCTCGGCCCGCCCTTCGACCATCTGGCGCTGCGCGTCGAGGCCTCCGGCTCCTGGCTGGTGGACGTCGGTTTCGGCCGGTTCACCCAGCACCCGATCCGGCTGGACAGCCGCGAGGACCAGTCGGACCCCAGCGGTGTCTTCCGTGTCGCCGACGCGCCGGACGGTGACGTCGACATCCTCAAGGACGGCGTACCGGAGTACCGGCTGGAGCAACGCCCCCGCGAACTCGCCGACTTCGAACCGACCTGCTGGTGGCAGCGCACCTCCCCCGCGTCCCACTTCACCCGGTCGCTGGTCTGCTCGCTGCTCACGCCGACCGGCCGGATCACCCTCAGCGGCACCTCCCTCATCACCACCGAGGGCGACGAACGGCACGAACAGGACCTGGAGCAGGACGAACTGCTCGCCGTCTACCGCGACTCCTTCGGTGTCGTCCTCGACCGGCTCCCGGTCCAGCCGGCGGCGCCGGAAGAATCGAACTGACGGATGGGCGGTCACACCTTCGCGGGATATCCGCCGCCCGAATCACCCGGCGTACCGGCTCCCGCACGGCCCCCGCAGGTATCCGCCACCCCAACGGGCCTTCTCGCCACGGGAGTTGTCGGGTGGGCGCACCGCGCCCGGCGGCCCGCCCGGCTCGCATACGATGACGCCGTCGAGCAGCGGGCGTCCGCGCTACGACCTCCGTCACCGCTGGAAGACTCCGTCACCGCTGGAACTGGATAGTCATGAATCCCGACAGGTTCGACCGCCTGGTGCAGATCCGCCGCCACATCCACGCGCACCCGGAAACGGCGCGCAAGGAGTTCGGCACCACCGCCTTCATCGCCGAGCAGCTCACGGCCGCCGGTCTCGCGCCGCAGATCTTTCCCGGCGGCACCGGCCTGTACTGCGACATCGGTGACGGCCGCGGCCCGCTCGTGGCGCTGCGCGCCGACATCGACGCGCTGCCCGTCGCGGACGAGAAGGAGGTCCCGTACCGGTCCACCCAGCCCGGGACGTGTCACGCCTGCGGGCACGACGTGCACACCACGATCATGCTCGGGGTGGCACTGGAGCTCGCCCAGGCGCCCGAAGCGATCGAGGGGCGGGCCCGGTTCATCTTCCAGCCCGCGGAGGAGGCCGTACCCAGCGGCGCCCACGACGCCATCGCGGCCGGGGTGCTCAAGGACGTGGCGGTCATCTACGCCCTGCACTGCGATCCCGCGGGCGAGGTGGGCCGGGTCGGGATCCGCACCGGGCCGATCACCTCCAGCCTGACCGCCTTCGACATCCAGATCACCCAGCCGCCGGCCGGCACCGCGCCCGGAGCCCATCCCGCGGACCTGGTGATGGTGATGGCCAAGCTCATCACCGACCTCCCGACCGCCCTGCAGAACGCGCTGCCCCCAGGCGCCGCGATGGTCGCCTCGGCGGTCTTCGGGACGGTGAACAGCGTGCCGGGACCCGACGGCCGGCCGGAGCGCGTCACATCCCTGGGGACGGTGCGGTCGCTGAGCCGGGAGGCGTGGGCGGCGGTACCGGAACTGTTCGAGCGGCTGGCCTCCGCGATCGTCTCCCCGTACGGGGTGACGTTCAACGCCGACTTCAACCAGGTGGCGCCCGCGGTCACCAACGACCCGGACGCTATGCGGGTCTTCGACGCGGCGGTCACGTCGGCCCTCGAACCCGGTGCGCGCTACGAGACCCCGCAGAGCCTCGGCGGCGAGGACTTCGCCTGGTACCTGGAATCCGTGCCCGGCGGCCTGGCCCGGCTCGGGGTCCGGCCCCGCGGCCGGGCGACCGCCTACGACCTGCACAGCGGGCGGTTCGACGTCGACGAGGAGTGCATCGCCGTCGGCGTGAAGCTCATGCGCGAGACCCTGCGGCTGGCGCTCACCGAGTACAGCGCGCGTTGAGCCGCGGATCCTGACCGAGCCCTCGTCCCGGACGAGGACTCAGACGCCCCAGGTGCGGCGCTGCGCCGCGAACGCCTCGTGGAACTCGGGGAAGGTCTTCTTCACGCATCCCGGGTCGTCGAACGTGACACCCGGGGTGCGCAGCCCGGCGACGGCGAAGCTCATGGCGATGCGGTGGTCCCCGTGACAGGTGATCTCGGTGGCGACGGGCGTGCCGGGGTGGATCTCGATCCAGTCGCGTCCGGTCTCGACCCGGATGCCCTGCCGGCGGAGGTTCTCCGCACACGCGTCCAGCCGGTCGCACTCCTTGACGCGGGTGTTGTAGACGTCCTCGATCCGCACCGGGCCGTCGGCGAACGGCGCGATGGCGGCGAGGGTCGGCATGGTGTCGGAGATGTCGCGCATGTTGACGGTGACCCCGGACAGCCGCCCGGTGCCGGTGACGGTGGTGGCGTCCGCTCCGGTCTCCACCTCCGCGCCCATCCGCCGCAGGATGTCGACGAAGCGCAGATCGCCCTGGAGCGCGTCCGCGCCCAGGCCGGGGACGGTCGCGGAGGCGCCGGTCAGCGCGGCGGCGGCGAAGAAGTAGCTCGCGGTGGAGGCGTCGGGCTCGATGTCGTAGTCGGTGGCGCGGTAGCCGCCGGGCGGAACGGTGAGGGTGTCGCCCTCCCGCAGCACCTCGACGCCGAAGCTCCGCATCATCGCCAGGGTGATCTCGACGTACGGGGCGGAGACGAGCCCGGTGACGCGGATCCGCAGACCCTCGGCCGTGAGCGGGGCGACGAGCAGCATCGCGGTGAGGAACTGGGACGACAGGCTCGCGTCGAGTTCGAGGTCGCCGCCCTTGATGCCGCGCGCGGTGACGGTGAGCGGCAGATGGCCCTCCGCTTCCTCGTGCCGCAGGTCGACGCCGAGCCGGCGCAGGGCGTCGGTGAGCGGGGCGACCGGGCGGCGGCGCATCTGGGCGGAGGCGTCGAAGCGGTACGTGCCGTGTCCCGCGGCGGCGAGCGCGGGCAGGAAACGGGCGGCGGTGGCCGCGTCACGGCAGTACACGTCCGCCTGCCCGACGGCGGGGCCGGCCGGCCGGCCCTCGATCCGCCACCGGTCCGGCTCCCGCTCGACCGCGTAGCCCAGCTTCGTCAGCCCCTCGGCGAAGCCGTCCGTGTCGTCGGAGAGCAGCGGCCGGCGGAGCGTGGTCGTGCCCTCGGCGGCGGCTGCCAGGAACAGCGCTCTGGCGGTGACCGACTTCGAACCCGGCACGGCGACAACGGACACTTCTGGGCCTCCCGATACGACTCGGACGCGCGTCAGCGGCGCTGCTGATGCCTTGATCGGGACCGATTCTAGGTCCGCGCACATCAGGTGACGGAACCGGTGGCGTTGCCGGGCAGCACCTAGTAGCGCACCGGCAGCCGGTGGACACCGCGGATCAGCATGCCGCGGCGCCAGGTCAGGGTGGCGGGGTCCGCGTCGAGCGCCAGGTCCGGGCAGCGTTCCAGCAGGGTGCGGATCGCGGTCCGGCCCTCGATACGGGCCAGCGGGGCGCCGAGGCAGTAGTGGATGCCGTGGCCGAACGCCAGATGGCCCTGGGCGGAGCGGTGGATGTCGAAGGTGTCGGGCTCCTCGAAGCGTTCCGGGTCGCGGTCCGCTGAGGCCAGCGCCACCAGGACCGGCTCGCCGCTCGGGATGACGGTGCCGCCGATGTCGACGGGCTGGGTGGTGAACCGCCAGGTGGAGGTCTCGACGGGCCCGTCGTAGCGCAGCATCTCCTCGATCGCGCCGTCCAGCAGCGAGGGGTCGGCGCGCAGCTCGGCGAGCTGGCCGGGATGCCGGAGCAGTGCCAGTACCCCGTTGGAGATCAGGTTGACGGTCGTCTCGTGCCCGGCGACCAGGAGCAGGAAGGCCATCCCGACGAGTTCCTCGGCCGACAGCTGGTCGCCGTCCTCGTGCCGGGTGCGGATCAGGGCGCTCATCAGGTCGTCGGCGGGAGCACTGCACCGTTTGTCCTCGATGAGCTCCACCAGGTAGGCGCCCATGGCCTCCACCGCGGCGTTCTCCGCCTCGGCGCCGGCCTGCCCGACGATCACGTTGGACCAGTGCCGGAACGCTTCGCGGTCCAGCGACGGGACGCCGAGCAGTTCGCAGATGACGGTCATCGGGAGCGGGAAGGCGAGCGCGTCCACCAGGTCGGCGCGGCCGAGCGGCAGCATCTCGTCCAGCAGCTCGTCGGTGATCTCCTGGACCCGGGGCCGCAGCGCCTCGGCACGGCGTGCGGTGAACTCCTTGGCCACCAGCTTGCGGAGCCGGGTGTGCTGCGGTGCGTCGGCCTCCAGCATGTTGGCGCTGATGGCGCCGGGTTCGGCGAGCGGGTCCAGGGTGCGCCAGCTCTTGCTGAACCGGGAGTCGGCGAGCGCCGAGCGCACCGCCTCATGGCCGACGACGAGCCACAGCTCGCCGTTGTCGACGGTGCGGACCCGGTGGACCGGGCCCTGCTCCCGCAGCTTGGCGTAGATCGGGTACGGGTCGGCGGTGAACTCCTCGCCGTAGGCGGTCAGATCGATGATCTCGGACATGCCCATAACCTCCCCCTGGTCAGACGGGTTCGCCTTGCTCCGCACGGTAACCGGCCGTCGGCGGAGCGCGCCTCCCCCTCACGGAGGAGTACAGCGGGCAGGAGGTCAGGGGACCCGGGGGTCCGGTGGACCGGGGGTCGGGTGGTCCGGTGGTCAGGGGGTCAGGGGGTCAGCGGGCGTCCGCCAGGCGGGCCAGCAGCTCGGTCAGCCGCTTGGCGACGGTGTCGCGGTCGCCTTCGGTGAGCTCAGGTCCCATCCCGCAGGCGACGGCGCCCGCGGCGATCCAGTCCGGCGCGGTGTCGACCGTGATGCCGCCGGCGGGCAGCAGCGCGGCCTGCGGAAGGGCGGCGCGCACGTCCTTGATCCAGCCGGGGGCGTAGCCGGACGCGGGGAAGAGCTTGAGCGCGTCCGCGCCGAGTTCCATGGCGCGGACCATCTCGGTGGGGGTCGCCACGCCGGGGAAGACCGGGACGCCGTAGCGGTGCCCGGTCCGTAGGACGCCCTCGTCCAGGCTCGGCGACACCAGGAAGCGGGCTCCGGCGTCGACGGCCATCCGGGCGGAGGTGGCGTCCAGTACGGTGCCCGCGCCGATGATCGCGTCATCGCCGACCTCGCGGACGAGGGTGGTCACCGCTTCGAGCGCGAAGGGTGTGGTGAGCGAGATCTCCAGTGTGGTCAGCCCGGCCGAGAGCAACGTGTCGGCCACCGCGGCGGCCTGGTCGTAGCTCTCGCTGCGGACGATGGCGAAAACCCGCTGGGCCAGCGCGGCCCGGGTGATCTCCCAGCGGTACACGGCGGATCGCCGTCCTTCCTCGGTGCTGTGGAACGGGGGCGGATCATCGTCTCCCTGGAACGCTATCGGGTGCCTCTGACACCGAGGCCTGCGGTTCGCGGGGATGTATCCGGTCCGTAACACGCGAAAGCGCGGGGCGGGCGCCGGAGGTCCGGCGCCCGCCCCGCGCACTGGGGTCGGAAGGCGGTGGGCAGAGGGATCGGCAGCTGCTCGGCAGGGCGCTCACCAGGCACCCGGAAGGATGCTCAGCAGGCACCCGGAAGGGTGCTCAGCAGCTGAAGTCGACCAGCTTGAACGACGCGTAGTGGTCGGCGGTGTAGTAGTCCTCGTCGACCGCTTGGCCGGTGATGATCCGGCGGGCGCCGCGGGTCGGCGACCCGGGCGTGACGACGGTGTACTCGTGGTAGTAGCCGCTGGTGTGACTGGGCAGCAGCTGTTCCTGGTTCCGGAACACGACGCCGTCCTGCGAGTACGGGAACGGCCCGCCCGCGTCGATGAGGTCGAGGGTGTGGTGGGCCTGCGACGGCAGCGCCGAATAGCAGATGCTGCCCACCGCGTTGACCGTCACCGTGGCGGACGAGCCGACGGCGGCGGAGGTGGGGGCGAGGGCGGCGGGAGAGGCGGCGACCGCCGGGCCGCCGACGAGGAGGGTGCCCGCGAGGACGGCGAGCGCGCCGATACGAGTGAGACGTGGGGTTCTCATGGACACCACCATGACGCGCGTAGACCTGGCTCCGTCAATGCCAACCACACACTGTTTTCCAGGAGTTAACCGGCCACGGAAGATGTGTGAGAACCGGCGCGGGCCCGGCACGATCGGCCCGGGTGACCGGCCGGCCGGCCCGTACGGACGCCGCTCAGCCCTGGTGGGTGGAGAACAGCCCGCCCGTCGGCCCCTGCTTGTCGCCGCCCTGGGCCTTCTTCAGCGCGTTGGCCAGACCCTCGATCGTCATCGACTGCAGGATGACGCGGCCGTTGCCCTCCAGGGTGGCCAGCGACAGCCCCTCGCCGCCGAAGACCGCGTTCATCAGCCCCTGCCGGTCGAGGCCGCCGATCCGCTGCACCCCGTACTCGATGCCCTCCTCGAAGGCGACGATGCAACCGGTGTCGACCTCGATCCGGCCGCCGAAGTCCGCCGGGTTGAGGTCGATGAAGTTGCCCGCGCCCGCGATGATCACCGTGCCGTGCCCGGTGAACTTCTCCAGGATGAAGCCCTCGCCGCCGCTGCGGCCGGTCCGTCCGCCCTGGAAGGCGATACCGAAGTGGACGGTCGACTCGGCGGCCACGAAGGCGTCCTTCTCGGCGAACCAGGCCCGCGAACCGTCCAGCTCCAGGGCCCGCATCTCACCGGGCAGCACCCCGGCGAAGCCGACGGTGCCCTCGCCGCCGGACGCGGCGAAGTACTGGAAGGCGAGGCTCTCGCCCGCCAGCGCCCGCTGCCCCGCCTGCATGGCCGTGCCCATCGCCTGGCGCAGCATGCCGCTCATGCCGCCGGACGCGCCGCCGCCCGGCTGGACGCCGCCAGGTCCCGACAGCCGGGTCTCCATGGTGACGTTCGACGTCTTGAACAGGAACTTCCCCGCCTCGCAGTACACCGTCTGACCTGGCTGAAGGGTGCATACGGTCATCTGCATGGCGGTGCCGACGATCTGCTGCTGCAGGGTCACAGCGGGGCTCCTTGGCGGGACGAGGTGCGACAAGGCGGGAGCATCCGATTGATCCCGCTTTGTCAACGTACCTCCAGGCGGGCCTCCCGGACGGTTGGGCTCCGGTTCCAGGGCGCGCCGCCGGAGTCGAGCAGCCTGGCCAGCGGCAGGGTGGCCGCGCCGACCGTGACCGCGTCGGGGCCGAGCCGGCCCATCTCGATGGAGGTCTGGGCGCAGGGGTGGTGCAGCGCGTAGGCCACCGCCGCCTCGCGGACGGCCGGCAGCAGCCGGGGGCCGATCATGAGCCCGGCCCAGCCGCCGATCACGATGCGCTCGGGGTTGAAGAGATTGATCAGGTCGGCGATGCCCGCGCCCAGGTACTCGGCGGTCTCCGCCAGCAGCGCGGCCGCGGACGGGTCCTCGTCGGCGGCGGTCAGCAGGGCCGTGAGGCCCGCTTCCTCGCTCTGCCCCTCCGGGGCCCTGCCCCAGCGTTCCAGCAGCGCCTCGGCGCCGACATAGGCCTCCAGGCAGCCGCGGGCGCCGCACCGGCAGAGCCGGCCGCCCACCTGGAGTGTGGTGTGACCCCACTCCCCCGCGCTGCTGGTGGCCCCCCGGTACGGCTTGCCGTCGGCGACCACGCAGGCGCCGACGCCCGAGCCGAGCAGCGCGATGACGGCGCTGCTCGCGCCGCGTCCGGCGCCGAACCACATCTCGGCCTGGCCCAGCGTCTTGGCGCCGTTGTCGATGTAGAGCGGCAGGTCGGTGCCGGCCCGCAGCAGGCGGCCGAACGGGACCGCGTTCCAGCCGATGGTCTGGCCGTGCACGACGATGCCCTCGCCGCTGCCGAGGTCGATGCCTGAGCCGCCCTGGCCGTTGGCGCCGTCACCCTGCTCGACGATGCCGGGGACCCCGACGCCCACCCCGAGCACATCGCTCTCGGAGATGCCCGCGTCCCGGACGACGGCCGAGAGACCATCGAGAATCAGCCGTACGACGTGGTCGACGTCATGGCCGCTGTCCGACAGCGGCAGGTCCGCCGCGGCGAGTTCGGTGAGGGCGAGGTCGAACAGCTCGACCCGGACCCGGGTCTCCCCGACATCCACCCCCACGACGCAGCCGTAACCGGCGGCGACCCTGAGCAGGATCCGCGGCCGTCCGCCGTCGGAGTCGACGGAACCGGCCTCCTCGACCAGCCCGTCGGCGATCAGATCGCCGACGACGTTGCTGATCGATCCCGCGCTCAGCCCGGAGTCCCGTCCCAACTCCTGGCGACTGAGTGGTCCTTCGAAATACAGGTGGCGCAACAGCGCCGACCGGTTGCCGCGCCGCAGGTCACGCACGGTTCGTTTGCCTCGATCTGCCATTCGGTCCTCCTCCCCTGGCTCCCCGGCTGAAATCTATCGGTGCGCGAAGTCTTGACGCCACCTTTTCTCACAAGTTAAATCACGCCCTGAAATAAGACACGGCCCCTGTTCACTTCTTGAACTGATCCAGACCCGTTCTCGACCTGTTCCTGACGTCTTCCGGACCCGTTCCTGTCAGGTTCCGCACCAGTCCAGACCCGTTCCCGTTCCCGTTCCGTAGCGATCCCACCCCTGAGAGGGGACCGTCATGCGTACCTACCACCGGGCAGTCGCGGCCACCGCCATCGCCGCAGCGATGGCACTCACCGCTTCCGCCTGCGGCGGCGGCTCCAGCAGCAACGACAGCGGCGGCAACAGCAGCCCGAAGACCCTGACGTACTGGGCGAGCAACCAGGGCACCAGCCTGGAGAACGACAAGCAGGTGCTGGAGCCCGAGCTCAAGAAGTTCGAGCAGCAGACCGGGATCAAGGTCAAGCTGGAGGTCGTCCCCTGGTCCGACCTGCTCAACAGAATCCTGGCCGCGGCCACTTCGGGCCAGGGGCCCGACGTGCTGAACATCGGCAACACCTGGTCGGCGTCCCTCCAGGCCACCGGTGCGCTGCTCCCGTTCGACGCCGCCACCTTCTCCAAGATCGGCGGCAAGGACCGCTTCGTCAGCGCCGCGCTCGCCGCCGCCGGCGCGCAGGGCAAGGACCCGGCCGCCGTGCCGCTGTACTCGCTGGCCTACGGGCTCTACTACAACAAGAAGATGTTCGCCGACGCGGGCATAGCCGCCCCGCCGACGACCTGGGACGAACTGGTCGCCGACGGCAAGAAGCTCACCAAGGACGGCAAGTACGGCCTCGCCGTCGAGGGCGGCAACGGCTCGGAGAACATCCACCACGCCTTCGTCCTCGCCAAGCAGCACGGCTCGGACTTCTTCGACGCCTCCGGCAAGGCCACCTTCGACACCCCGGAGAACGTCGCCGCCGTCAAGCAGTACATCGACTTCATCGGCAAGGACAAGATCGCGGCTCCCGGCAACGCCGAGTACGCCGCCAACCAGTCCCTCGCCGACTTCGCGACCGGCAAGGCCGGCATGCTGATGTGGCAGGCCGCCGCCTCCTCGCTGAAGTCCCACGGCATGAAGCCCGAAGACTACGGCGTGGCGCCGGTTCCGTTCCAGACCGCGGGCGCCACGGGTGCGAACGCCATCAACTCGATGGTCGCCGGCATCAACCTCGCGGTCTTCAAGAACACCAAGAACCTCGACGGCTCACTGAAGTTCGTCAACTTCATGACCAGCACCGCCGAGCAGAAGACCCTCAACGCCACCTACGGCTCGCTGCCGCCGGTCAAGGACGCGCAGAGCGACCCGGCCTTCTCCACCCCCGACCTGAAGACGCTCGCCGAGGTGCTCGCCAAGAGCGCCGCCCCGCTGCCGCAGGTCCCCAATGAGAGCCAGTTCGAGACGCTCGTCGGCACCGCGATGAAGGAGCTCTTCGCGCAGGCCGCCTCAGGCAAGGACGTCACCACCGATTCCGTGAAGAACGCCCTCACCAAGGCCCAGCAGCAGATGCCGGCCTCGTGATCGCGCGACTGCGCCGGATCGGCCTGCCCTACCTGCTCCTGCTTCCCGCGCTGCTGCTCGAACTGCTGATCCACCTCATCCCGATGATCGTCGGCATCGTGATGAGCTTCAAACAGCTCACCCAGTTCTTCATCCGCGACTGGGGCGCCGCGCCCTGGGCCGGCCTGGACAACTACCGCGTAGCGGTGGACTTCGACGCCCCGGTCGGCCAGGCGCTGCTGCACTCGTTCTGGGTCACCCTCTGCTTCACCGTCCTCGCCGTGGGGCTCTCCTGGCTCCTCGGCACCGCGGCGGCGATCCTCATGCAGGACGCCTTCCGCGGCCGGGGATTCCTGCGGGCGATCTTCCTTGTCCCGTACGCGCTGCCGGTCTACGCGGCCGTCATCACCTGGTCGTTCATGTTCCAGCGCGATACGGGCCTGATCAACCATGTGATCCACGACCAGCTGCACCTCACCTCCGAGCGGTCGTTCTGGCTGATCGGCGACAACAGCTTCACCGCCCTCGTCACCGTCTCCGTCTGGCGCTCGTGGCCGTTCGCGTTCCTGTGCCTGATGGCAGGGCTGCAGAACATCCCGCGTGAGCTGTACGAGGCGGCGTCGATGGACGGCGCGGGCGTCTGGCAGCAGATCCGCCGGATCACCCTGCCGTCGCTGCGGCCGGTCAACCAGGTGCTGGTACTGGTGCTCTTCCTGTGGACGTTCAACGACTTCAACACGCCCTACGTGCTGTTCGGCAGATCGGCGCCGGAGGCCGCCGACCTGATCTCCATCCACATCTACCAGTCGTCGTTCGTCACCTGGAACTTCGGCTCCGGCTCGGCCATGTCCGTCCTCCTGCTGCTGTTCCTGCTGGTCGTCACGGCCATCTATCTGCTCGTCACGTCACGCAGGAGGGATGCGGCCGATGCGTAAACCCCCTCCTCCCCCGTCCCCGATGGCGCAGCCGAAGTCCTTCATCTGGACCCGGAGGATCTTCCTCACCCTGCTCACGGTCTTCACGCTCGCCCCGGTGTACGTGATGCTCAGCTCCTCGCTGAAGCCGCTGCAGGACGTGCAGGGCTCCTTCCGGTGGATCCCGAGCGGCTTCACGTTCCGGCCGTACATCGACATCTGGCACACGGTCCCGCTCGCCAAGTACTTCGTGAACTCGGTGATCGTCTCGGTCAGCGCGACCGTGGCCTCGGTGGCCGTGGCGATCTTCGCCGCCTACGCCGTCAGCCGCTACCGCTTCAAGGGCCGCAAGTTCTTCACCGTGACGGTGCTGTCCACCCAGATGTTCCCGGGCATCCTCTTCCTCCTCCCGCTCTTCCTGATCTTCGTCAACATCGGGAACTCGACGGGGATCGCCCTCTACGGCAGCCGCGGCGGCCTCATCCTCACCTATCTGACGTTCTCGCTCCCCTTCTCCATCTGGATGCTCGTCGGCTACTTCGACTCCATCCCGCGCGATCTCGACGAGGCCGCGATGGTGGACGGCTGCGGCCCGCTCGGCGCGCTGTTCCGCGTCGTCGTCCCGGCCGCGGTCCCCGGCATCGTCGCGGTGTCGGTGTACGCCTTCATGACGGCCTGGGGCGAGGTGCTCTTCGCGTCGGTCATGACGAACGACACCACCCGCACCCTCGCCGTCGGCCTGCAGGGATACGCCACCCAGACCGACGTGTACTGGAACCAGGTCATGGCCGCCTCACTCGTCGTGAGTGTGCCCGTGGTCGCCGGGTTCCTGCTGCTCCAGCGCTACTTGGTCGTCGGACTCACCGCCGGCGCCGTCAAGTGACCACCACCGAAAGGCTGCTCGTGAACGACCTCAGCGCTCTCCCCGCCGACTTCATCTGGGGTGCGGCCACCGCCGCCTACCAGATAGAAGGAGCGGTGGACGAGGACGGCCGGTCCCCCTCGATCTGGGACACCTTCTCCCACACCCCGGGCAAGGTGGCGGAGGGTGACACCGGCGACGTGGCCTGCGACCACTACCACCGGGTACCCGAGGACATCTCCCTCATGGGCGATCTCGGCCTGGACGCCTACCGGTTCTCCATCGCCTGGCCCCGTGTCATGCCGCAGGGCGGCGGGCCGGTCAACCCGGCCGGACTCGCCTTCTACGACCGGCTCACCGACTCCCTCCTCGAAGCGGGCATCACCCCCTTCCCGACGCTCTACCACTGGGACCTGCCACAGGCTCAGCAGGACCGGGGCGGCTGGCCGGAGCGGGAGACCGCGGAGCGGTTCGGCGAGTACGCGTCGGTGGTCGCCGAAGCCCTCGGCGACCGCATCCACGACTGGGCGACGCTCAACGAGCCGCTCTGCTCGTCCTGGATCGGCCACCTCGAGGGCAAGATGGCCCCCGGCCTCACCGACATCACGGCCGCGGTCCGCGCCTCGTACCACCTGCACCTGGGGCACGGCCTCGCCGTCCAGGCGATCCGCGCCGCCAACCCGAACGCCCGCATCGGCATCGTCAACAACCTCAGCCCCTGCGAGCCCGCCACCGACCGCGAGGCCGACCAGGCCGCCGCGGTCCGCGCCGACGGCCACACCAACCGCTGGTGGCTCGACCCGATCCACGGCCGCGGCTACCCGCAGGACATGGTCGACCTGTACGGCGTCGACCTCCCGATCCGCAGCGGCGACCTCGACACCATCGCGGCCCCGCTCGACTGGCTCGGCGTCAACTACTACTTCCGCAACGTCATCGCCGACGACCCCACCGGCCTGCCGCCGCGCGCCAAGCAGGTCTACCTGCCGGGCGTCCGGCGCACGGCGATGGACTGGGAGGTCTACGGCGACGGCCTGGAGCAGCTGCTCGTCCGGGTCGCCGAGGAGTACGGGGCCGAGCGGATCTTCGTCACCGAGAACGGCTCCGCCTACCCCGACACCGTCGGCCCCGACGGCCAGGTCGACGACCCGGAGCGACAGGCCTACCTGGAGGAGCACCTCGCCGCCTGCGCCAGGGCGGTGCGCCGCGGCGCACCGCTGGCCGGCTACTTCGCGTGGTCGCTGCTGGACAACTTCGAGTGGGCCTACGGCTACGACAAGCGCTTCGGCCTGATCCACGTCGACTACCCGACGCAGAAGCGCACCATCAAGGGCAGCGGCCGCCGCTACGCCGACATCATCGCCGCCCACCACCGCCGCGCCCGCCGCGCGGCCTGACGGTTCGCTCGCACTTGTGCCCGGCATCCGTCCCGCACGGGGAGGACGGCTGCCGGGCACTCACCCCGCGGCGGGCAGACGGCGGCTGCCAAGCCCTCACCCGGCGGCGGGCAGACGGCGGCTTCCAGGCCCTCACCCCGCGAGCGGGATGAGGGCGGAGCCGGGCACTCACTCACCCCGCCGCGAGCTCCAGCCGGCAGCGGACCTGCTTCCCGACCGGCGACCGCGCCACCCGCCACCCCGACGTGAGCAGATCCACGAGCGCCAGCCCCCGCCCGGACTCGGCGTCGGCGTCATCCATCGCCACCGCGCGCCGGCGCGGGATCCGCGCGGGATCCGGATCGTGCACCCCTAACACCACCACCGTCCGCCCGACCGACAGCTCCACCACCAGCGGCACCCACTCCCCGCACGCCCGAACCGAGTTCCCGACCAGCTCGGACAGCACGAGCTGCGCGCTCTCGGCCGTCTCGGTGTCAACGCCCTCCGAGGCGAGGGTCTTACGGGTGAGCTCCCGGACGGCGCGCAGGTTGTCGCCGGAGGCGACGAGGTGGACGACGAAGCCGTGCGGTCTGGTGCGGAGGTAGAAGCCGGGGGTTGGGGGTTCGGATACCTCAGCCATGGCACCTCCAGCGAGCAGCGCGGCCATCAGGCGCCAACGGGCGCCGCACCAGGCCTCCTTGGCGTCGAGCATGACGCCCCGCAATTCGAACGTGCAAGTTTGTCACCTCGATTCGTTGATTCGAATTCTCATTCCATCGACTTACCCGCTGTACCGATGGAAGACTCCGCGCATGCCAAACGTGCGCCCCGTACCGACCGTCCGCCGCCGACGCCTGGGCGAAGCCCTGCGCCGCTACCGCAACGCGGCTGGTCTCACCCTCGACGCGGCCGCCGGAACCCAGGGCTGGATCGGCCCCAAGCTCTCCCGCATCGAGACGGCGAACGGCCACATCCGCCCGGCGGAGGTCGTCAGCCTCCTGGACGTCTACGGCATCACGGACCCCGAGGTGACGACGGCGCTTGAGGGGCTGGCGAAGGACGCCCGAAAGCAGGGGTGGTGGCAGACGTACAGCGGCGTCGTCGGGCCTACGTACGCCGACTACATCTCGCTGGAATCCGATGCGGGAAGCATCCGCGAGTTCGCACCCCTGCTGGTCCCAGGTCTGTTGCAGACTGCTGCCTACGCCCGAGAGATCATCGCGGCGAACGCCACCACGCGCACCCCGGAGGAAGTTGCGGCCCTCGCCGAAGTGCGACAGGCGCGGCAGGCCGTTCTCACCAGGCCCACCGGAGCGTTGAAAGTCTGGGCAGTGATCCACGAGGCGGTGCTGCACCAACGCTTCGCGGTGCGACCGCAGACCATGCGCGAGCAACTTCGTCGCCTGCTCGACGTCTCGGAGATGCCGAACGTCACGCTGCAGATCATGCCTCTGGACGCCACACCGCACCCCGGCGGCGCGGGTGGGTTCAGCGTCGTCGGCTTCCCGGGGCCCATGCCGGACGTGGTCCTGCTGGAGAATCTGATTGGTTCGTCCTACGTTGAGGGCATCGACGAAGTGCAGACGTTCGCCGACGCGTTCGAACGCATCGTCGCCACTGCCCTGCCGACGGACGATTCACTGGCGCTGATCGCGCGCATGGAAGAGAGAAGCCGTAAATGAACGACATACGCAAAGCTGAGTTGTACGCCTTCGACCTCTCCAAAGCCGCCTGGCGCAAGGCATCCACCAGCGCCGGTGAGGGCAACTGCGTGGAGATCGCCGATCTCCCCAACGGCGCCGTCGCCGTCCGCGACTCCAAGAACCCCGGCCGGGAGCCCCTCCGGTTCGACGCGGCCGAGTGGGCCGCGTTCCGCGCAGGGGTCATCGCCGGCGAGCTCTGATCCGGCCGGGCGGGTGCGTAGCTGAGGTCAGAGCGATGCGAAGTGCCCTTCTGCGGCGCTGCGCACCTTGGCCGGGCGGAGGGGAGGCCCCGGCGCTGCGCGCCTGCCAGGGGGTCGGTCCGCTGCGGCCGAGCACCGGACGGGCATCAGGGCCTCAGCAGTCCGCCCACCCACCAGTCGTGCGGCTTGCCATCGTTGGCGATGCCTCGATTGCGCAGTGTCCCTTCGACGGTGAAGCCGAGTTTCTCGGCGACGGCACGCGAGCCGGTGTTCCCGGCCATGGCCCACCACTCGATGCGGTGGACGTCGAGGGTGGCCCAGCCCCAGCCACACAGGGCCCGAGCGGCCTCCACCGAGTACCCGCGTCCGCGCTGTTCCCTGGCCGCCCAGTAACCGAGCTCCCAGACGCCGCGGCTGACGAGGGTCAGGCAGTACGAGCCGACCAGGGCGCCGGTGTCCTTGCGGAACGCGCCGAGGGTGTAGTCCCTGTCCTCGGCCCACTGAGCGGGCAGCTTCTCACCGACGAGCTCCTCCGCGTCCGCACGCCGGTACGGCACCGGAACCGGGGTGTAGAACTGGATGTCCTCGTCCTGGCAGGCTTCGTACACCCCATCCACGTCGGCAGGCGTAAAGGCCCGCAGCACCAGACGGTCGGTCTCAAGCGTCACTGGATCCATCGCGGCAGTATGACCACCATTGACAACCGGCGACCATCGAATATCCCGGGCTGGTCGACGGTCCTCTCACACCCCGGATCAGCTGCCCCCACTGGTGGTCAACGTACGTACAGTCAGCCTGCGTTCAGCTGATTTCTTCGGTGCGGGTGGTGAGTTGTTCAGCACCGCGCGCCGTGAGGGAGCCGTGCAGGCGCAGGCGGGAGATGCCGCCGTCGGGGAAGATGTCGATCCGCACCCGGGTGGCCGGGACCGGGTTCACCAGGAAACGGTGCACCGTGTCGGGCTGCAGCTTGGTCCGCGGCAGCAACTGCGTCCACTCATCCGAACCGTCGTCCTGCACGAACAACGCCGCCCAACCCGCCGAGTTCCCCTTCAAATACGCGGTGTCGATCTCCACCGCCCGGATCACACCCTGCGCCACCAACCGGTACTGCACCCAGTCATTGCTCTTGTCCCGACGACGACGCGTCTCCCACCCGTCATCCATCTTCCGCGAACGCCCCGGCAGGATCGTGTTGACCGGCGAGGAGTAGAAACGGTCCGACGCGTCCTCGACCGTGCCGCCGTTCTCCAAC
>NZ_JAAGLX010000049.1:0-53787 GCF_010548325.1 Streptomyces sp. SID13666
GGGGGGGGGCCGTGCCACAGCGCCAGTCTCACCGGACACTCCACGATCATCGGAGACCTCCGCCACCAGGTCACCCCATGGCCCTTCTTCGGAACGATCGCACGCGAGGTACTGCCACGCATCGGCGCGATCCACGCGTTCCCGCTGCGCTGGGCTGATGAGCGCTTCGGGTCGGCCGCCGTGCTCTACGCCCGGCCCCGCGCCACCGCCTGGGCGCAGACCCAACAGGCGGCTGCGGCCGTGGACGCCGCAGCCGCGGCGCTCGTGGACAGTTACCGGACGGTGTTTCTCCGGGGGGCGGACCTGCCGTGGGAGCCGGCCGGCCTCCTGGACACCCACTGGGGCGCCACCCACCGGGCCGCGGGAGCCCTGGCACTGCGCCTGGGGATCCCCTTCGACGAAGCCCTCGCCCGCATGCGGGCCCTGGCCTTTCGCACCGGACACTCCCTGCGCGACATCACCACCCACCTGCCCTGGCCACCCGCACCCCACCGGTCGAGACCGTCACCCGGCATCGGGGGAGTGCAGGTGGTGCTCGCAGGACCGCGGGCGGTGCCGAGCCCGATGCTGCTCCCACTCCATAGCGCGTCGGATCTGTAGATCATCCAGCCCCGTGGCCGCGCACAGGGCTTCGGCAGCCAGTCCGTCGGGCTGCTGAGCCAGGGCACGCAGGATCTGCCCGGCCCACAACTCCTCATGGACGAAGGGCCGCTCGCGATACTCCCGCTGCAGCGCCACGAGGTGCTCGGGAGAGCAGGCGGCGATCAGGCGCCGCCCGTCACGTGCCCGGTGGCGGGGGTGGATCGCGGAGGAGTCCCGCACGACGCCCAGGTGGCACCCCTCGGTCAGCGGCCGGGCGCACGCATCACAGATGTCCGTCTGCGGGACGGACGGTGACTGGTCGTCTCTCATGCGGTTCTCCTACCCCTCCCATACCGCCCGCCGCCCGCGGTGCCTGCCGAGCGGGAGACAGGATGCCTGTCGGCTCGTGCCACAAAAATCTATCCCAGGTGAAGTAGACATTCGCTTCCGGGTGTGGGTAGTGTTCCTCTCGTAGCCAAGAAGGAAGCAGGGCGCGGCAGACACGAACTGCCGTGCAAAGTAGGTGGCACGGTGATGGAATTCGGCGGCCAGTGCAGTGCTGGTGGGTCGCAGGGTTGATTGCCGGGCCGGGTCGCCCCGGGAGGGGCAGCCGCGCAGGACCGCATTACTGCAAGTGCAGGTCTGACACGCAGTACCCGCAGTACCCGCAGTTCAGCAGGACCGCATCATGCAGTTTCAGCAGTATCGGATGCGGTTGCAGTACCAGCAGTGCAGTACCCAGTGGTTCCTCGGTGAAGGCGTCGGCTGCGGGCGCGCGCGCCGGGAGGTTCGGCAGTGGGGTTCTAAGCCAGAGCAGACGCAGGACAGGCGACGGGGCTGGCTGCCGAAAGTGTGGCGCTAGTGCAGGCCACCGAGCAGTACGTATCACCAGCGGTATGCAGCAGTGGAGTGTGAGCAGTTCCTCGGTGAAGGCGTCGGCTGCGGGCGCGCGCACCGGGAGGTTCGGCAGTGGGGTTCTAAGCCAGAGCAGACGCAGGACAGGCGACGGGGCTGGCTGCCGGAGGGTGGTGCGGTGAAGGCCACCAGCAGTTGTGATCGCAGGACCGCGGTATCTGAAGTGCCAGCAGGTCAGTAGTTTTTCGTCGTTCAGGTACGAGCAGGAAGGGTTCGGAGCGACACCATCAGGATCGCCCGCGCGGCAGGTGTGTGCGGGCACTCGCAAGGCCCCGGATTGGAAGGTGGTCCCCGGTCAAGCATTCAAGATCCCCGCATTCCGTGTTCCCCCGACGCGGCACTGCGAATACGGCAGGACCGGCACGCACACGCCGGTAGTAGAAGTAGATGGTGTTTGATCCGCCCCATGGGGCCCCGGAAGCCAGGTACGGCTCCCGGGGCCCCTCCACGCGTTTCCCCAGGAGGCCGCATGACCATCAGACACGAAGAGGCGTAATGACCGACCACCCCACCGCGAGCCCCGCGAGCCCGTCCGACCGGTTCGACGACGAGGACTACCCCGCCTACACCATGGGCCGCGCCGCCGAAATGATCGGCACCAACGCAGCCTTCCTCCGCGCGATCGGCGAAGCCCGCCTGATCACCCCCCTGCGCTCCGAGGGCGGCCACCGCCGCTACTCCCGCTACCAACTGCGCATCGCGGCGCGCGCCCGCGAACTCGTCGACCAGGGCACCGCCATCGAGACCGCGTGCCGCATCGTGGCGCTGGAAGACCAGCTCGAAGAAGCCCTGGCCCTCAACGAACAGCTGCGCAACCGCCCCAGCAACCCCACCGCCTGAGCACAGAACCCGAGATCGCGAACCGGCCGTGTGTGCAGGTGACGGCGGAGCGGGTGCCGGTGCAAGCGCGTGCGGGCCACCTTGCGCGTTTCTGACGCCCCGTAACGGCCGCTGGCAGCACTGATCGTTTTCGGTGCCCCTTCCGGTAGGCACTCAACCAAGTCGGGGCGCCCGTGGGGCCGGGTACGGGGTTGCCGAGGGCGCGCACCATCAAACGGTCTCCTGCGAACGGGGCACGCGAGGGGGGCCGGCGGGGGAGGGGGGCCAGCAGATAGCTCTGGCCGGCTGGGAGAGTCGAACGTATGGCTGTTCCTGAAACATTCTGCTCCGGATGGATCAATATCTATGTCCGTGAGGGAAGGATTTAACGCGCCATATGGGGAGACTTTTTACCGCAATGAACACAACGTAATTGTTTAACGTATGCGGGCTGCGGCGGCATGTTACTCTCGATCTCAGCTGCGGTTGTGATTCCCAAAATTCCAAGCGCCTTCGTCGGTAGGTCAAGCCGCTGGAAGCGCTTTTGCATTTCCGCTCATTTTTCGGGCAGGGCATTATCGCGGCGACCTGGTGTCCGCGCATTGCGGATTCCGGCGTACTGCCCGAAGGAGATATGGCAATGGCGTCCGGCACCGTGAAATGGTTCAACGCAGCAAAGGGGTTCGGCTTCATCGAGCAGGACAGTGGCGGCGCTGACGTCTACGCCCACTTCTCGAACATCGCCGCCCAAGGCTTCCGTGAGCTGCTCGAGGGTCAGAGGGTCACCTTCGACATCGCGCCGGGCCAGAAGAGCCCGACGGCCGAGAACATCGTTCCCGCCTGACTCCCAAGCGCACGTCATAGCTGGGGCCCGCACCCCTCGGGGTTGCGAGCCTCGGCTACAGGCATTTCCCGCGTTGGGTCAGCTGCGGCACGAGCATCGTCCGCGGAGCTGCGGGTCCGGTCGGAGCTGTACCCGTCGAAGTGCTGGATTCCACGCCCGATTGACGTTGCCCGTCCCATCGCCGGGAAAAGCATCAGATCGACTGAAGGTCAGATTTATTTTCGCATTCCATTCGGCCCGTTCTTGTGAGTCCCGGCGCTACTATTCTGCTGCGGGAATTGCTTGATGCGTGCTTTAGGGCTCGTGACGCGATCTTGCTGAGACGTATTGGTCGGGCGTAACCGACAGACGATTCCGCTGTTCGTGAGGTATGAGGAATCGGCCGTGGATCGGGGATGGCGAACTGTGGGCGCTGATCGAGCCGTTGCTGCCGCCCTGGCCGCAGAATGCTCCCGGCCCGAAGCCGGTGGATGACCGGCTGTGCTGCGGGTCATCTTGTTCGTGCTCTACAACGACGTCAGCTGGCAACTGCCGCTGGAGGTCAGGACGTGGCCGAGGGCTTCGCGGCGTACGGTTCCGATCACCCGCTCGCAGAGGGCGTTCATCTTGGGCACGCGCGGCGCACTGAGCAGGACTTCTGCGTCCTCGACGGTGAAGACGGAAGGTCCAGGGCGCGGCCGGGCGCCAGACTTTCGGTCTCCTGAACCACCCACCGGTTGGGGTCGACCCCCCATACCGGTTTCACGCTGTCGTATCGGGCATCCCATGCCTGACTGTCCATGCTGCTGGTCCTGTTCATCGATGACGTCCCGCGAGACGGCGGCCGACGTTCTACCGAACGGCTCACGCTGCACGTGTTCTCCACGAGACATGTACATGGAGCCGACGCGGGCTACCGCGCCTCCGCTGCGCCACGGAGCGAGATGTCGACAGCCGGTGGCTTCTTGAGGGTGTTGGGGGTTGAGGAACATCCATGTCAGATCGTGCGCTAAGCCCTCGCTGCCGCGATCGAGGCGTTGACCTGGGGTGATCGTTCGTCAGAGTCTTCGTGGGTCGTTGTTGTCGATCTTCGGAGTGCTGTTGTGGCGGTCGAGTTCCCGTCGGATGAGCAGGCAGGGTATGGGACGTTTCGTGGGGCGCCGTCCCGATCGGAGTTGGAGCGGTACTTCTTCCTGGACGACAAGGACCGGGAGGAAGTGCAGGCTAAGCGGCGTTCGCACAACCGGCTCGGGTTCGCGGTCCAGCTGACGAGCGTGCGGTACCTGGGCCGGTTCATGCCGGATCCGCGGCAGGTGCCGGCGGAGGTGGCTGAGTATCTGGCCGAGCAGTTGGAGATCGCGGACCCGTGGTGCCTGGAGCAGTACGGCGAGCGGGACGGTACGGCCCGTTCCCATGCGGGGGAGATCCAGCAGGCGGGGGGCTGGCGGGACTTCGCCGAGGTCTCGGGTGAGTTGAGCGCGTGGCTGGACGCGCGGGCCTGGACGACCGGGGATGGGCCGAAGGCGTTGTTCGACGCGGCGGCCGGCTGGCTGCGTGAGCGCCGGGTGCTGCTGCCTGGGGCGAGTCGTCTCGCGCGGATGGTGGGCAGTGTGCGGGAGGAGGCGAACAACCGGTTGTGGGACACCCTGTACCGGTTGCTCAGCACCGGGCAGCGGGCGGTGCTGGACTCGCTGCTGACGGTGCCGCCGGGGGCGCGGGTCTCGGAGCTGGACCGGTTGCGGCGCGGGCCGGTGCGGGTGTCGGGCGCGCAGATGAAGTGGTCGCTGGAGCGGGCGCAGGAGATCGCCGGCCTGGGCCTGGGCGAGCTGGATGTGTCGGGGATACCGCCGCGCCGGCTGTCGGAGCTGTCGCGGTACGGGGTGGACGGCAAGGCGTCGCTGCTCAAGCGGCACGGGGATTCGCGCCGGTTGGCGACGCTGCTGGCGACGTCGGTGTACCTGACGACGCGGGCGGTCGACGACGCCCTGGACCTGCTGGAAGTGCTGATCGCCACGAAGCTGCTGGCCAAGGCCGGGCGGGACACGGTCAAGGAGAAGATCAAGACGCTGCCGCGGGTGGAGCGGGCCGGGTCGAAGCTGGCGACCGCGTTCCAGGTCGTGTTCGACACCACTTCCGAGCAGGTGGACACCGACACCGGTGAGATCAGCCCGCCGAAGGTCGAGACGCTGGCGGCGATGTGGGAGCAGATCGAGGCGGTAGTGCCGCGTGTGGAGCTGGCAGCCGCGATCGCGGCGCTGTTCGAGCTGACGCCGCCGCTGGACTCCGACGCGGACGAGGCGTGGCGGGCGATGTTGGTCACCCGGTTCGCCACGGTGCGCCCGTTCCTGATGCTTCTGGTCACGGTCGTCGACTTCGGCGCGACCCCGGAGGGCGCCCCGGTGCTGGCCGCGCTGAAGTCGCTGCCGGACCTGATGGGGCGCAAGAAGGTGGGCCCGGCCGAGATCGACACCGAGCTGCTGGCCGGGTCGTGGCGGCGCTTGGCGCTCACGGCCCCGCACCTGGAGCCGGGCACGGTGGACTGGAAGGCGTACACCTTCTGCGTGCTGGAGTCCTTCCACCGGATGCTGCGGCGCCGGGAGGTGTTCGCGAAGAACTCCTCCAAGTGGGGCGACCCGCGGGCGAAGCTGCTGGACGGGGAGGCGTGGGAGCGGGTCAAGCCGACGGTGCTGGCCTCGCTCGGGCTCCCGGACGGGGCGGGTGAGCACCTGGCGGCGCGGGCCGCGCTGCTGGACGGCACCTACCGGGAGGTGGCCGGGCGCCTACCGGCCAACGCGCAGATCACCTTCGACGACGACGGCAGGTTGCACTTCGCCGCGCTGGAGCCGGAGCTCGAACCGGCCTCCCTGGTCGATCTACGGGCAGCGGTGAACGCGATGCTGCCCCGCGTCGACCTGCCCGAGGTGCTGCTGGAGGTGTTCTCCTGGACCGGCGCGGACCAGGCGTTCACCTCCGTCACCGGCAGCGAGGCCCGGCTGAGGGACCTGCCTGTGACGATCGCGGGGCTTCTTGTCGCCCACGGCTGCAACGTTGGCTACACGCCGGTCATCGGCGGCGCGGATGCGCTGAAGTACGGGCGGCTGTCCCATGTCGACCAGACGTATCTGCGGCTGGCGACCCATCGGGCCGCCAACGCCACCTTGATCCAGGCCCAGGCCGCGATCCCGCTCGCCAGTGCGTGGGGCGGCGGCCTGGTCGCCTCGGTCGACGGGATGCGGTTCGTGGTGCCGGTCCCGTCGGTGTACGCACGGCCCAATCCCCGCTATTTCGGGCGGCGGGGAGGGGCAACATGGCTGAACATGATCAACGATCAGGCGGCCGGACTGGGCGGGCGGATCGTGGCCGGCACTCCGCGCGACTCCCTGTACGTGCTGGACGTGCTCTACGACCGCGATGGCGGCAGGCGCCCGGACATGATCGTGACAGACACCGCGTCGTACTCCGACATCGTCTTCGGGCTCCTGACTCTGGCCGGGTACGCCTACGCGCCGCAGCTGGCGGACCTGCCGGACCAGAAGATGTGGCGCATCGACCGCGCCGCGCACTACGGGGCCTTCCAGGAAGCCGCCCGCGGGCGGGTCGACCTGGTGCGCATCGAGCGGCACTGGGAGGACGTCCTGCGGATTATCGGCTCCATCCACACCGGGGCCGTGCGCGCCTACGACGTGATCCGGATGCTGTCGCGCGACGGGCGCCCGACGCCGCTGGGCGACGCCATCGCCCACTATGGGCGGATCGCCAAGACGCTGCACATCCTGCGCCTTGCGGACGAGCCCGGCTACCGCCGGCAGATAAAGCGGCAGGCCAACCTCCAAGAAGGCCGGCACGCGCTCGCACGGAAGATCTTCCACGGCAAGGCCGGGCAGCTCTACCAGCGCTACCAGGACGGCATGGAGGACCAGATCGGCGCACTCGGCCTGGTCCTCAACGCCCTGGTGCTGTTCAACACCCGCTACATGGACGCCGCGCTCACCCAGCTGCGCGCTGACGGTTTCGACGTCCGTGACCAGGACGTGGCCCGCCTGTCGCCGTTCGTGCGACACCACGTAAACATGCTGGGCCGGTACTCCTTCCAGCTCCCCGAGCTGCCCGGAGGCATGCGGCCACTGCGCGATCCGGACGCCGACGAGCGGGGGTAGCGCGTGACTTGGATTGCTTGAGTGAGTGTTTTTGAACTCTGGCCGTGAGGTGCGTACGGCTGGATGATCTGGCTCGTGGTGCAGCCATCTGCTGGAGGGCCTTGCAGCCGGCTCCGTGACTGAACGCCCATCGCCTCCGGAGCAGGCGGCCCGGTTCAGCCTGCCAGCTGCTGAAGCCATTCGCGGAGCAGCGCCGTCTCGGCGTCTCGCAGAGATACCCCGGTGCCCGCAGCCGGGGACTTGGTGGTGAGCGCGGTTTCCAGTGCGGCGTCGAGGGCGAGTGCGCGCGAGGCCAGGTCCGACCCGGACGAGGCGGGCGGGTCCGTGGTGATCGAGGCGATGACGGT
The DNA here is from genome assembly GCF_010548325.1 of Streptomyces sp. SID13666. NCBI lineage: Bacteria > Bacillati > Actinomycetota > Actinomycetes > Kitasatosporales > Streptomycetaceae > Streptomyces > Streptomyces sp. SID13666. The sequence continues at coordinate 7,644 of NZ_JAAGLX010000049.1, forward strand.
GTCCCGCAGCCGTGCCGAAGTGGTCAGGTCCCGCTCCGAGGGCTCTTCGCCGATCAGCGCCAGCGTGGCACCCGTTGTCGCCGCGTGGATGACGCGGGTCGCCTGCGCCACCGGAACCCGAAGGCGTCCGGCCTCGGCCGCCCGGCCCAGCAGTGTCACCAGCAGGGCGTGTGCCTCGTCCGCGGCTGGGGGCCGCCGCCCGGGCTGCAGTGTGCCGTACATGAGCATGTAGAACGCGGGGTGCCGCACTCCGAAGTCGACGTGCAGGTCCCAGCCGCGGTAGAGGTCGGCCACCGGGTCGTCGGGGGTCAGCGCCAGCGCCTCCCGTTTCTCGGCCAGGTACATCTCGAACCCGTAGGCGGCCAGTTCGGCCAGGAGTCCGGCCTTGTCGTCGAACATCCGGTACAGCGCTGGGGCCGTGATGCCTGCGGCCGCGGCGACAGCGCGCGTGGAGACCGCCTCGCTGCCGCCCTCTTCCAAAAGCTTGGCGGCCACCTGCAGCACCTGGCGCCGCGCGGCGCGTCGTCCCTCGTTCATGGAACAACGATATCTCATTTTGCGGATCACCGCCTTATCGGTGCTACTGTCTTAAGCGGAACGACGATCCAGGCTGGTGGTGGTCGGCGCCGGCCCGCGACACCCGGGCATGCGCCCCGGCCGGGCCGTCGGCCCCACTCGTGGAGCCGTGCGGCCGACCGCCGCAGCGGGCACCGCGTCGTCCGCCCGCGCCACCGAACACGCCGCCATCGCGGCAGGAGAGGAACACCCATGTCCGACATCTCGATCGTCATCGCATCGCATTCCGGCTACGGCCACACCGCCCAGATCGCCGCGGCCGTCGAAGACGGCGCGCGCTCCATCGCCGGGACACAGGTCCAGCGCGTGGACGTCGCCTCCCTCAGCGACGCCGACTGGGAACTGATGGACGCCGCAGACGCCATCATCTTCGGCACCCCCACTTACATGGGCACCGCATCCGGGGCGTTTCACGCCTTCGCCGAGGCCAGCAGCAAGCGGTGGATGACCCGCGCCTGGAGCGACAAGCTCGCGGCGGGATTCACCAACTCCGGCTCCATGAGCGGCGACAAGCTGCACACCCTGCAGTACCTCTCGCTCCTGGCGGCCCAGCACGGAATGCTCTGGGTGAGCCTGAACCTCCTGCCGGGCTGGAACACCACCACCTCCAGCCCCCAGGACGACAACCGACTCGGCTTCTACCTCGGCGCCGGCGCACAAAGCTTCAACGACACCCCCGCCGTCCACGACGCAGACCTGAACACCGCCCGCCACCTCGGCCGGCGAGTCGCCGAGCACACCCGCATCCACCGCGCCGGCCTGACCGCCGCAGCGCACTGACACTACGGTCAGCCAAAAAATACCTTTTAGCATCTTTCAGGGGAGTGCGTCATGCAGCACCGGACACTGGGAAGCCAGGGCCTTGAGGTCTCGGCGATCGGCTACGGCGCGATGGGCCTGACCATGGCCTACGGACCCACCGACGAGGAGGCCGGTGTCGCCGCCCTCCGCCGCGCCCACGACCTGGGCGTCACCTTCTTCGACACCGCCGAGATGTACGGTTGGGGCACCGGATCCAACGAGATCCTGGTCGGCAAGGCGGTCAGGGACTTCCGCGACGACGTGGTCCTGGCCACCAAGTTCGGGGTCGACATGTCCATGGCTCCGGAGCAGATCGGCGAAGCTCTCAACAGCCGGCCCGACAACATCCGCAAGGTCGCAGACAACAGCCTGCGCTACCTCGGCGTGGATCACATCGACGTCTTCTACCAGCACCGCGTCGACCCCCAGGTGCCCATCGAGGAGGTCGCGGGCACCGTCAAGGAGCTGATCGACGCGGGCAAGGTGAAGTACTTCGGCCTCAGCGAGGCCGGACCCGAGACGATCCGCAAGGCGCACGCCGTGCAGCCGGTCTCCGTCCTGCAGACCGAGTACTCCCTGTTCGAACGGGACGCCGAGCAGCTCTTCCCCACCCTGGACGAACTCGGCGTCGGCTTCGTCGCCTACTCCCCCCTCGGCCGCGGCTTCATCACCGGCACCGCCAAGCCCGCCGACCAGTACGAAGCCACCGACATACGCACCGTCGACCCGCGCTGGCAGCCGGGCAACTTCGAGAAGAACGTCGAAGCCGTCGACCGGCTCGCCGAGCTCGCGGCGACCAAGGGTGCCACCGTCTCCCAGCTCGCCCTGGCCTGGCTTCTGACCCGGGGCGAGCACATCGTGCCCATCCCCGGCACCCGCAGCCAAAAGCGCATCGAGGAGAATACCGGCGCCGCCGACCTCACCCTCACCGACACCGACCTCAAGGCCATCGACGAGATCCTGCCTCAGGGTGGCTTCGGCGCCCGCTACGCCGGTGGGCACGTGCCCACCTGGATCTGATATCCACCTCGGGACAGATGCCACTCAGGTCGGCTCCGGTGACATCAGCGCAGGGCGGCGGGAGCGAGGCGGATGGTTTCGTGTGGGCGCGTTCGGATGCGTATGGGCATGGGCGTGTAGGCCGTTTTGACCGGCTCGACGGGGTGGGGCGCGGCTCGGGCCCCGGGCAGAGCGCAAACACGGGGCGCCCGCAGCACACCCCACCCACCATAAAGCCCCCCGCACTCCCGCCCTTTCACCTGCAGCGTTCGGCTAGAGCGTCACCGAGACGCTTTAGCGTGACGCCTCCCGCCGGCGCCAGGCCCGCGTCCGGCACCGCGCAGAACAGAACCGCGCCGACCGCGGATGCTCCACCCCCACCGTCCAACACCGCCCACACACCGGGCACCGGGCCTGCTCACCCCGCTGCATCGCCACCACCCGCTGCCGAGCCCGCCCAAGCGCCCTCCACCGCCGTGACCTGCACCGACCCGAACAAAACACCGCCTCCGGCGCCATCGATACCGACAGCGGATCACCACACTCTCGGCAATACCGCCGGCCCCCACCCCTCCCACCATCCCGCGGCTTCACACCCCAGATCGTCCAGCCGCACCACAACCCTGACCAGCCTTCAAAAACAGGCACTGATGGCGTCGAATACTCGTCGGTAGTTGGCGTCATCGCAATGCCGGTGTGTGGCTGCGCGGCGCGCGGCGGGTTCCTGGAGTGTGGCGCCTGACGGGGGCTCATGTTGAGGGGGACATGATGGTGCGTGTTCGTAAGGTCGTGGTGGTGGTTGGTGCTGATGTGCTGGCGGTGGCCTCGCCGCTGGTCTACACGCTGGGTCGGTGGAGGTGGGGAACGTGGTGAGCGCGTCGGTCATCGCGGCCACCGCGGTCGCGGCGCTGGCGGTTCCGCTGGGGCCGGACCGCACCAGTGCGCCGTCGGAGGGTGAGGTGTCCGGGGAGGCCGTCGCGAAGGACACTGCACAGGCCAGGGCCGACGGGGGCGGGGAGGCGAACACGGGTGTGCGGCGCCGGCAGGGTGCGGGCGGCTCGGCGCGGGCCGAGCGCACCGGGGACGCGGTCGCCCGGGATCCGGGCAGCCTCGCCAACACCGCCGTCAGGTTGGCGGAGTCTCACTGTGTGTTGGCGCTGCCCGGAGGCTGGTCGGGGGTGTCGGGGATCAGGTGCGGCGGGCGGCCCAGACGGTGCGCTCGGTGCGCATCGTCAGGTCGTCGCGGCGCAGGATGCTGTTTGGGCTGTCGGTGTCGAGGAGCTGGTCGAGCGCGGTGAGATCCTCGGGGGAGAGTGTCTCGGCGACGGCGCTGCGGATGCGCTGCAGGCCGCCGAGGGCGTAGCGGCCGATCGCTTCGTTGCGGGAGCCCTCGATGTTCACGGTGATGGTGTGCTCGCCCTCGACGGTGAATCCGGCGTCGGTGAGCATCGGGCCCCAGTCGGCGCCGCGGTGGGGCATGCGCTCAGCCTGCATGCGGTCGGTCGCTGCGTATACGCGTTCTTCCAGGCCGGGCCGGTCCGTAGGGGCGCTTGGGGGCAGGAAGCGGGGGAAGCCGGCGAGTTCGACGACGGCGAACAGACCGCCGGGAGTGAGCAGGTCGTGGACGGTGCGCAGTACTCGGTTGGGGCGGGCCATGTGGTGCATCGAGGCTGACGCCCACACCAGGTCCGGTGATCCGAGGTCGGGCCACCCGGCGGCGTCAAGGTCGGCCTGTACGGTGCGCACGCGCTTCTCCACTTCGCGTGCGCACGCTTTTGTGCGCAGGCGCTGAAGGTGCTCGGCTGAAGTATCGACGGCGGTGACGTGCGCATCGGGGAAGCGGTCGAGGAGGGCGAAGGTCCCCGCCCCGGTTCCGCAGCCCAGATCCATGATCTGGCGGGGGTCCGTTCTCAGCGGAAGCCATGCGGTGATGGAGGCGGTGTGCTCGGCGAGGACCTCGGCGTCCAGGTCAAGGATCTCTGCCTGGCCGCCGGTTCCGTGCTGCTGGTGGTGCCCGTGCGGAGCATCGTGGTGGGGGGTGTGCGGGTGCGCTTGGGTCATGCCTTCACCCTAGAAGGGCTATGCGCATGCGGCAAGCACGCTCCCACTCTGCGCAAGATGATGGTCAGGTCTGCTGCCTGGCGCGCAAGATGTCGCCGCTACCGGGGCTGCCGTGCGGACCGCGCCGTCATTCGGGAGTGTCCTGTGCCTCGCGGTCGGGGTCGTCGTTCCGGTGACCGCGGCGGGCGTCCCGGTCGAAGATGCCCAGGATCTCGCAGGGCCCACCTTCGGCGCCGATGGCGTGCGGCATCATCGTGGGGAACTCGGCGGCCTGGTTGGTCTCGACGCGGAAGCGGCGGTGGCCGAGCATGAGAATCGCGGTGCCGGACAGGACGACGAGCCATTCGCGCCCCGGGTGGGCGCGCATACGCGCCGGGTTCTCGGGCGGCGGTTCGGTCATGCGCTGGCGCACCACACTCATGCCGGGGTCGCCCTTTACAAGCCAGCGCATCCGGCCGTGGGCTCCGTCGATCGTCGGGCTGGTGACGACATCGTCGGCGGCCGTCTCGACGAGCTGGTCGAGGGTGGTATCCAGGGCGCGGGCGAGGGTGACGAGCTGGTCCAGCGCGAGGCGGCGCTGACCGTTCTCGATGCGGCTGAGCGAGGACTGGCTGAGGTGCGCGCGGGTGGCCAGTTCCTCCAGGGACCAGCCCTGCGCCACCCGCAGAGCGCGGATGCGTTTGCGTACGAGGCTGTCTAGCTCTCCATCTTCTTGCGTCATAGGCAACAGCATATGCCCTTGATGCAAGGCTGGGTTAGCGTCGCGTGCAGAGGGACCGGAACATACGGGACCATGCGCGAAGGAAGGACGGGGCCATGACGGAGACGGCTTCCGTGTACGAGAGCGACACACTGCCTGGTGAGACGGTGGACGCCGTGGTGATCGGCGGCGGGGCCGCAGGGCTGAACGGTGCGCTGATACTTGCCCGCTCCCGCCGCTCCGTCGTCGTGATCGACAGCGGCACCCCGCGCAATGCGCCCGCCGCGGCGATGCACGGCTTCATCGTCCTGGACGGCACGCCGCCCTCCGAGATCCTCAGGCAGGGCCGGGAGCAGGTGCGCCAGTACGGCGGCCGCATCGTCTACGGCGAGGTGGCATCGGCCGAGCCCGCCGCCCCGTCACCCGACGGGGACCTGCGCTTCAGCGTCGTCCTGGCCGACGGCCGCATCCTGACGGCCCGCCGGGTGCTGGTGGCCACCGGCCTGCGGGACGTGCTGCCCGATGTGCCCGGTCTGGCCGAGCGCTGGGGCCACAGCGTGGTCCACTGCCCCTACTGCCACGGCTGGGAGGTCCGCGACGAGCCCATCGGCATCCTCGCCACCGGCCCCGCATCCCTCCACCACGCCCTGCTGTTCCGGCAGTTGACCGACGACCTGATCTACTTCACCCACGGCACCGACCTGGATGAGGACGCCCGGGCGCGCTTCGCCGCCCGCGACATCCGCGTCATCGACACGCCCGTGCAGGAAGTCATCAGCCAAGAGGGCGGCATCGCGGGGGTCCGGCTGACCGACGGCGCATTCGTTAAGCGCCGCGTCCTCGCCGTCGCCACCCAGATGCAGGCCCGCACCGAGGGCCTGGACGCGCTGAAGCTGCCGATGGAGGACCTGCCCGACGACATGGGGCGGCGTTTCGCCTCCGCAATGGCGGGCACCACCGCGATTCCGGGCGTGTGGGTGGCCGGCAACGCCACCGATCTGAGCGCCCAGGTCGGCGCCTCCGCCGCAGCCGGGGCGCTGGCCGGCTCCCACATCAACGCCCTGCTGGCCACCGCGGACACCGATGCGGCCCTCGCCGCAGCGCAGGGCAGCACTGTCATCGCCTGACACCTCTACTTTCTCGGCTGAACCCGGCGCGGGAGCGCAGCCCTCGCTGCGCGCGGCGGCCGACCCCACCTGCACGGCGACCGGCACTGCTCCGGCGCTGACTTCGCATGCCCTTTTTGAGAGGAAACGATGACTACGAACCAGCCCGTCCCGGGGGCAGCCGAACACGCAAGAGACGATGGCACGCCGGAGGCGCGTCAGCTGCGCAGGATCCTCATCGCCGTCTCGATCGCGCTGATGGCCGTCATCGCGTCGGTGTCCGGACTGAACGTCGCGCAGACCCACATGGCCGTCGAATTCGGTGCCTCGCAGAGCACGATCCTGTGGATCATCAACATCTACACCCTCGCCCTGGCCGCGCTCCTGCTGCCACTCGGTGCGATCGGTGACCGCTTGGGCCGCAAGCCCATGCTGGTCGCCGGGCTCGGTGTCTTCGGCGCCGCGAACGTCGCAGCCAGCCTGGCCCCGACGGCGGAGATCATGCTCGCCGCGCGCGTGGCCAGCGGCGTCGGCGCAGCCATGATCATGCCGATTACGCTGGCCGTCATCACCTCCACCTTCCCCGAGGAGCAGCGCGGAAAGGCGATCGGCGTGTGGACCGGTGTCGCCGGGGGCGGCGGCATCCTGGGCATGTTCCTCTCCGCCCTCCTGGTCGACGTCGCCGACTGGCGCTGGCTGTTCGCCCTGCCGGTGGTCCTGGTCCTGGTGGCCCTGGCCATGACCCTGAAGTCGGTTCCCAACTCCCGCGAGAAGTCGCCCCATCGCTTCGACACCGTCGGCGCGCTGGCCTCCACCGTTGCCGTGGTCGGCCTCATCTTCGTCCTCCAGGAAGGCCCCGAGCACGGCTGGACCGCCCCCGCCACCTTGATCAGCCTCGCCATCGGCCTCGTCGCCTCCGTCGGCTTCGTGTCCTGGGAACTGCGCCGGCGCGACGCTTCACTGCTGGACGTGCGGCTGTTCCGTGAGCGGGGCCTGGCCAGAGGCTCGATTACGCTGCTGGTCGTCTTCGGCGTGCAGGCGGGTATCGCCGTGGTCCTCTTCCCCTTCTTCCAGGCCGTCCTGGGCTGGTCCGGTCTGTTGTCCACGGTCGCGATGATGCCCATGGCCGTCATGATGATGATGGCCTCCGGCCTGGCGCCCATGCTCGCCGCCCGCATCGGCGCCCGCTCGACCATGGCCGCCGGCATCGCGCTGGCCACCCTCGGCCTGGCGCTCATGGCCCTGTCCGTCTCCGTCGAGGGTGGATACCTGTCCATCCTGCCCGGCCTGCTTGCCATCGGCCTCGGCATGGGCCTCTCCATGACCCCGTCCACCGAGGCCATCACTGCCTCCCTGCCGCGTGGGAAGCAGGGCGTCGCCTCCGCGCTCAACGACGTCACCCGCGAGTTCGGCACCGCACTGGGTGTCGCCCTGCTCGGCGCGCTCGTGTCCGCCGGCTACCGCAACACCATCGACGACCGGCTCCACGGCATCGCCCAGGGGGCCGCGGACACCGCACGTGAAGGCATCGCCAACGCCGCCGAGATCGCACCCAGCACCGGCTCGAACGCACAGAGCCTGCTCCATGCCGCCCAGCATTCCTTCGTCGACGGCTGGCAGCAGGCCATGTGGGCAGGCGTCGCTGTCATGGGTGTGCTCTTCGTCTATGTCGCCCTGCCCGGCCCGAAGAACACCGCCACCGCCGTCAGGGACGAGACAGAAGCCACCGAGACCGGCCCCGCCCGCCAATCACAGAACAGCTAAGCGCACAGCAAGCAGACCGCTCGCGCTTCTGCGGGGTGTCCGGCACCATGCTCGCGGTACCGGACACCCCACGTGTCGATCAGGCCAAAAGGGCCATGGCCTGATCTTGAGCAGCTGAAGCTCTGGTCAGGCCGGTCAGCGCCTGCTGTCGCCGGGCGCGAGCAGGCTGGTCAGCTCGGCAATCGCGTCGGGAGACGGCTTGAAGTACCGGCGGACGTTCTCGGGCTTCTTGTGCCGGGACTTGGCCATGAGCATCAGCAGCGACGCGCCCTGCTCGCCGAGGTGAGTCAGGGAGGAATGGCGGTACTCGTGCAGGTCCCATCCAGTGCCTGGCCCCCGCAGCGCGGTGTGCTCGTCCAGCAGCGCGCGGGCCTGCCCGTAGGAGAGCCGGGCCAAGCCGGTGTCCGGGCACACGTCGCGTCGGCTCACTACCTTCCCCGGCCCGGGGCGGCGATGGGTGACGAACACCGGCCCGCGGGTGCGGCCCTTCAGTAGCCGCGGCAGCAGGCGGGCGGTGCCCGCGTCCCAGTAGACGGTCTCCAGCACGTAGTCCTCGCGGACCTGCCCCCGGCGGCGCGCCTTGGTCCGGGCGCCCTTGGCCTTGACCTGGCAGCGGCGCCCGGCAAGGTCCAGGTCCTCGATGTTGACGCCGAGGATCTCCTCTGCCCGCCCGGCGGTCTCGTACAGCATCCGCCACAGCGTTTTCTCCCGCAGGTGCACCTCCCGGCGGTCGACGAGGCGGTCGACCGCCATCTTCGAGCGGGCCGAGGTCTCGGAGTCCGGCACCGCCACCCGCTTCGCCCAGGCCGGGACCGCCGGACCCTCGTAGCCGCGCTCACGGCACCAGCCGAGCCAGGACATCACCGCCGCGCGGCGCGAGTTCCAGGTGTTGACCGCTGCGGTGCCCCACAGCAGTTCCAAGACCTCGCCGATCTCTTCGTCCGCCACCGTCGCCAGCGGCCGGCCCTCGCCGAGCCGTTCGGCGCTCTTCCCCACCCCGATCCCGTAGTTGCGGACCGTGTTCGGGTTGCCGAGCGAGTCGAGGAACACGTCAGCCGCCGCCCGGACGGTCAACGCCTTGCCGGTCGGCAGCTGTACGACGACGGGCACCGCTTCCCCCTTGGCACAGATAACAGCGTCGCTTCATGCAGCGGCCGGGACACGTCACCGCAGGTGACAGATCAAGCTACCGCAGATATTGGGGTGTTATCTGTGGGAAGACTTCACAACCTCGCCGACACGACGCACCGTCGGCCGCCCACCAGGGCCGACGCGGGCTTAGCGCACGATCTGACATGGATGTTCCTCAAGCCCCGTGTTGTGGATGGTGCAGTGCGAGGCCACCGCGAGCAGGGCCTCGTACTTGGCGGGCTCCAGCCCCTCGGGTACGACAATGCTGAGTCGCAGGGCCCCGACCCGCGCGGGTCGATCGGCCGCCATGTCGAACTGCGCATCCACCCGCAGGTCCTGAGGGTCGACGCGGTGCCGCACCAGATAGCGTCCCGCGTAGTACGCGACGCAGGAGGCGAGCGACGCGGCGAAGAGCTCGGTGGGCGTCGGCCCCACATCGCCCCCACCGTCGGCGAGGGGCTGGTCCACGACCAGATGATGTCCGCGCACGGCGATGCGGTAGGAGTCGCCCCCTGCATGCGTGACCGTGATCCGCCCTGCGGGCAGGACATCCCCGCGCTCGCCTTCGGCGCCGGGAAGGTGACTCGTGGCCTGCCCGTCAGGTGCACCCGTGTCGATCGACTTCATGATCCACCCCTTCTCGCGCCAGGAACCATCCGCCTGCCAGGATTGCCCCGGCGAACAACCGGACCCGATGATCACGGCCAGCTCCTCCGGCTCCTGGACGGCAGCCAACCCCTCACCGCGTCCGCCGTCGGAAGGCACCCGGGCGTACCCAGTGCGGGCACCCCTCCAGCCTCCCCCGCATGCCCGTCCCCGTACAGGGCCGTTCGGCCCAGGGGAGCACCACGCGGAGGGACGGTGGGGCCCGGTTGCCACTGCGGGGGACAACCGGGGCGACGCCCGATCCTCAGCGAGTTCCGCACACCTCCGGCCTTCAACGCCGGGCTCTTCACCATGGTCGGCGCCATCATCGAATCTGGCGTCATCAGGGGATCTCCACCGCGCCGGCCGACTCCCCCCGGCGGAGCCGCGGACTTCCAGGCCGTGCGGGCGGCTCAGGTGTCGGTGTCGTCGAGGTGTTCGGCGAGGCGGTACAGGGCGGGCAGGGCCGCTCGTACGGCGGCGCGGTCGGTGTCGTCCAGGGCGGCGAGCGCGGTGTCCAGGCGCCGTTCGTGGGCGTCGGCCCATGCGGTGAGCTGGGCGTGGCCGGCGTCGGTGAGGGTGACGACGGAGGCGCGGCGGTCGGCGGGATCGACGTCCCGGGCGACGAGCCCTGTGGTGATCATCTGCCCGATGAGGCCGGAGACGGTGCTGGTGGCCAGCCGCTGCCGGGCGGCCAGGTCGCTGACACGGGCCGGGGAGTGCTCGGCGAGGACCTGGAGGAGTTCGACCTGGGCCATGGGGAGGGTTTCCCAGGGGTAGTCGGTGCGGATCGAGGCGCGCAGTGCCCGGCGCAGCCGGGTGACGGCCTCGGTGAGCAGGCGGGCGTCCGGCACACCGCCGCCGGGGGCGGGAGCGGGAGCGGGAGCGGTTGCGGGGGATGGGGTGCGGGGCTGCGGCGGCATGGGGTCAGGGTAGCGGGGCGGGGGAATCGGTCCTGTGTCAGAAAGGTTCGGTGTCCGATGTAGTGTCGTGCGGGTCCTTCCGGAAGCAGTCCGGACCTTACGGCGAAAGCGATCCCCTGATGACGCTGGCGTATCTGCCGAGCCCCTCTCAGGGAGTGTGGCACCTGGGGCCGGTTCCGATCCGCGCGTACGCGCTGTGCATCATCGCCGGGATCTTCGTCGCGGTGTGGCTGACCGGGCGGCGCTGGGCGGCGCGCGGCGGCAACCGGGAGGACATCGCCGATATCGCGGTATGGGCGGTGCCCTTCGGCCTGCTCGGCGGCCGGCTGTACCACGTGATCACCGATCCGGAGCTGTACTTCGCCGCCGGGAAACAGCCCATCCATGCGCTGTACATCTGGGACGGCGGGCTCGGCATTCCCGGCGCGGTGGCCCTCGGCGCGGTCGGGGCGTGGCTGGGTTGTCGCCGGCGCGGCATCAAGTTGGCGGACTTCGCGGACGCCGCCGCCCCCGGCCTGGTGCTGGCGCAGGCGATGGGGCGGTGGGGCAACTACTTCAACCAGGAGCTCTTCGGCGGCCCGACCAGCCCGCCCTGGAAGCTGCTGATCGACCCGGCCCACCGGCCCGTGGACAGCCCAACCGCCGCCTTCTACCACCCCACGTTCTTGTACGAGTCGCTGTGGGACCTGGGCGTGATGGCGCTGCTGCTGTGGCTCGACCAGCGGTACGCGCTGCGCCGCGGCCGGCTGTTCGCCTGCTACGTCCTCGCCTACACCGCCGGCCGGGCCTGGATCGAGGCGCTGCGCGTCGATCCCGCCAATCACTTCCTGGGCCTGCGGCTGAACGACTGGGTCTCCGCCGCCCTGTTCGCCGGCGCGCTGATCTACCTGTACGCGACCCGCCCCAAGCCGTCCGGTGATGATCTGCCGGCGACGGCGGCCACCGCCGACCGGCCGGAGAAGGGGCAACGATGACCGTCACCGCGACCACCACCACCGGCGCGCGCCCCGCCCGGCGGATCGGTCCGCTGCTCCCGGCGCGGCTGCGCCCGCTGGACCGGCCCCGGCTGTGGGTGGAACTGGCCTTCACCGGCATCGCTTACTGGGCGTACTCCCTGACCCGCAACGCGGTACCCGCGCACCGCGAGGCGGCCCTGCACCGCGCGCAGGCGATCTGGGACACCGAACGCTTCCTGCACCTGAACATCGAGCTGGCCGTCAACCACGCTGCCGACAAGGTGACCTGGCTGATCGTGGCGATGAACTACTACTACGCCACACTGCACTTCATCGTCACCATCGGTGTGCTGGTCTGGCTCTATGCCAGCCACCGCGCCCACTACCGCTCCGCGCGCACCGCCCTGTACGCCGCGACACTGCTCGCGCTGGCCGGGTTCACCTTCTGCGCCTTGGCCCCGCCGCGCTTCCTGGCCGGGCAGGGCTTCATCGACACCGTGGTCACCCACCACACCTGGGGCTCGTGGGCGTCGGGGGACGTGGCGTCGCTGTCCAACCAGTACGCCGCGATGCCCTCGGTCCACATCGTCTGGTCCGCCTGGGCCGGACTGGCCCTGGCCTTCCTGGCCCGCCGCACCTGGGTCAAGCTCCTCGGCATCCTCTACCCGCTGGCGACCTTCACCGTCATTCTCGCGACCGCCAATCACTTCGTCACCGACGCCGTCGCCGGAGCCGCCACCCTCGCGCTCGGCTTCCTCGTCCAGCGCCTGCTCACCGGGCGCCCCGCCTACCCCGGCCCCGGCGCACGAATGACCGTCCGACCCGGATGACGCGCAGGGCGCTCGGAGCGCGATCCGTTACCGCGATCGACGGGCCCGCACAGCCAGCCAACCCTGCCGCAGGGTCAGTACCGCCCACAGGCCCGCCAGCGCCGCCAGGCCCCGGGCGTGGAGAGCGAGCGCGCCCGTCAGCGCGCAGACAGTCATCAACAGGTCGGCGGCCGCCACCCACCCATCGCGCACCCAGCGTCCTGCGGCCGGTTCGGCCCCGATGGGGTGCTTCGTATCGCGGCTCACCGGCGTCCCGCCCGAGTCCCGTGGGAATGTGCGAGGGAGCGGCCACCGTGCCCCCGTGCGTCGTCGTGGTCTCTGCGGGGGCCGAGCAGGGCGGCGAGCAACGTGAGAGCTGCGGCGGCCAGCAGGACGAGCACCGCCCAGCGCGGGCCGCCCATCCACCCGCCGGGCGGGGCGAGGTGCAGGGCGAGGGCCACAAGTGCCACGCCCAGCGCGGTCCCCAGACCCCGTGCCATGTTCACCAGGCCGCCGCCGGTGCCCGACGAGCCGGCTGGCATGGCGCCCATGATCAGCGTGTTGTTGGCCGGAGTGAACGTGCCAAGACCCAGCCCGAGCACAACCAGGACCAGCACCAGCCGGCCCTCGGTGAGCGGGAGCAGAAGCATCACGGCCAGCGCGCCTGCGCACACCGATGCCCCCACCACGCACCGGGCCCGATCGCTCAGGGTGCGCGGCAGCAGCCGGTCGGCGCCGGTCGCCGCGAGAGCGAACCCGGCGGGCAGGGCGGTGAGGACCAGGCCCGCCGTCAACGCGGAGGTGCCGGCGCCGGTCAGCACCGTGGGCACCAGGACCAGCGGCCCGAACAACACCAGATAGCCGCACAGCGCCCCCACTAGGCCCGATGAGACGGCCCGCCCTCGCAGCAGGGTCAGGTCGAGCAGCGGTGCGGCCGCGCGCCGCTGCCGCACGACAAACGCGAAGCCTGCCACGGCAGCCACGGTGAACAGCGCGGCGACGGCCCAGCCGGGCACCGGCAGCCCGGAAGCCGCGGACACACCCAGCAGCAGGCTGGTGGTCGCGGTGGCCAGCCAGGCCAGGCCCGGCCAATCGAACCGGGCGGGCCCGCTACAGCCGCGGGTGCGCGGCAGCAGGTAGTGCCCCGCGATCAGCGCGACCACCCCGATCGGCACGTTGATGCCGAACACCCAGCGCCAGCCGAGCGTGGCCACCAGCGCCCCGCCGACGGTCGGCCCCAACGCCAGCCCGAGCGCCTGGGCAGCGGCCTGCACCCCCAGCGCGCTACGCATCTTCTCGCGCGGCGCACTGGTGGCCACCAGTGCGACACTGTTGGCCTGCATCATCGCGGCACCGGCGGCCTGCACCACCCGGAAGCCGACCAGCGCGCCCAGCGACGGGGCAAGCCCGCACGCGGCTGAGGCAGCGGTGAACACCACGAATCCGTAGAGGTAGACCAGTTTGCGACCGTGCGCGTCCGAAAGCCGTCCCACCGGTATCAGCAGCGCCACCAGTGTCAGCAGATAAGCCAGCGAGACCCACTCCACCGCCGCCAGAGACGCGCCGAACTCCTGACGCAGGCTGCCGTAGGTCAGCGTGACGATGCTGGCGTCCAGCTGCCCCATGAAGGCGCCGAAACATACCGTGGCCACCGCCAGCCACCAGCCGCCCGGCCGGTTGCGGACCCGCTCCGGCCGCGCCCGCTCCCGGACCAGGACCGCCGACCAGGACCGCAAACGTACCGAGGCTGAGCTCATACGGCCGATCACGTCTACTTCCTGTTCGCGGGGATGCTCGTACGGCCCCAGATTACATCGGTCACAGAACTATTCTGTATCCGGCCAGTGGACTGGGCGGGAACGTCGGATGGCCGACCCGGACCGCCCCAGCGGAGAAGGCGACGATGGAGCGCGCCCGGCGGCCTCCGCCCTCGCCACGGGCATCGGACTCATCCCCAGTTCCACTTTTGAGTGAGGACAAGTCGTGACAGTGAATCGGCAGTCCGGGGCCGTTCACGCGAGCCGTTCTCGATCTTGCTTTGGGGAAGGTTCTTTGGGGGAATTGGTGGACTCGGCCGACGAGCGGTCCGGTGTCCGGGCGCGGTCGAAGATCAGCTGCGCGCTCGACGGCGATGCCGAGGGCGGTGAAGTTCAGCGGGGCGAGGGTTCGCGTGGGGCGAGCCGTGCGCCGGCTCCGACGAGCAGTTCATCGGCCCCTCCAGCGCCCGCGCCGGAAGACGGCCGACACCAGGTTCCGGATCCTCGTGTCCACGGCGCCGCCTGGACCGCAGCGACTCCGTTCTCGTAGTTCTGGCCTGGGCTGGGACGCGCCGCTGCCCGACGATTTCTTACGTGCGGCGGCACCGGGATACCTCACAGACCAGCAGCGCGTCGCCGCTGATCCCGATCGCTGGTTCGTCAGCGCCATAAACGAGGCGCGCACGGCCGTCCACCGTGTTGCGTCGGACCTGGAACCCATCGCAGGACCCGGCGGCATGGGGGCCCAGCCCGGCATTTCTCGCCTGACCGACTGTCTCAACGCCCACGGCCGAGCTACCCGGCGACGATTCTGCCCACCCCTCGCTTTCTGGACAGCCGCAGCCGCACACGCCATCGATGCCGACCATCTCACCCGGCTCAGCGACGCAGCGGGCCGAAGGCTCCGCTACAAGGCGGCCGAACGCCTCGCCCACCGAGCCGCCGACGCCGGAGACCACAGGGCCTACCGCGACTTGGCCCGGATACGTGCGAAGGCTGGCGACCATGCCGAGGCTGAACGTCTCGCCCGTCTGTCCGCCGATGCAGGAGACCCCACTGCCTACTGCGGACTGGCCCGGATGCGCGAGCAGGCTTGCGACCACGTCGAGGCCAAACGCCTGCGCTCCATCGCATTCGACTGAAGCGTCTGACTCCAGCCCCTGTCGGCGCAGGTATTGATCGGTTCTCCCCTTGGCGGACGAGCTGCCAACTTCCAGGCGCATAGTCGTGCCGATCGAGCGGTACGCCACGCCAAGCGAGTTTGTCCTACCCCAGGTTCCACACCGGCTTCCGAAACTGGCCCGCCGACCTCGACCTCGGCGGTCACTACGTCGCTCACCAGGCCCGGCACACGCTGGCCACCCGGGTGCTGTGGCAGGGCGCGTCCCTGATTCACATCCGCCGCTACCTCGGCCAGATCTCCGACCGCATGGCCGAACATTACGTCGACCTGACCAGTACCGACCTGGAGACAGTCCTCCAGCAGGGGTGGGTCGCCGGACCCGGCACCACCCACCCTGGCGAACGCATCACCAGTGACACCACGCCACTCACCCGCGCACAGGCAAAGGCCGCGGCTGTCGACCTGTCCCGCCGCAGCAACCGCCGAGGGCGGGTCCTGCACCTTCCAGCCCGTCGTCTACGGCGGCACCTGCCCTTTCCACCAGTACAGCGAGTACAGCGCTAGGTGCACAGCCGACGTCGACCCCGAACGAGACATCGCAGGAAGACCGCCACCGAAAGACCGAGGCCGCCCTCAAGCGGATCCACGAGGCCATCGCGCGCCTCCGCAGCGAGAAGGCCCAGGTCACCGGGCTCGGCGTTGCCACCAGGCCCAACCACCGAACCTGGCAGAGCGCCGCGCACGGACGATCCGTCGGCTGCTGCTTACTGAAGTTCGTCGGGTTGGTCCTTGGCCCACCACAGAAACGCGGCGGAGTGCTGCTGGTTGGCGAATCCCTCGCCGACGAGTGTGTGCAGGAGGTCGTTGCTCCAGAGGATGAGTCGCCCGCGGGTCCAGTTCACCGACTCGGGTGCTGGCAGTTCCAGGCCGTAGATCATCCGCGCGATCTCGCGCTTGCCCCCCGCCTCCGTCGTGTACTTGAGGATCGACAGGAACCGCTCGGGCTCTACCACGCAGAGAACTCTCGTGAGGAGGGCTTCCTTGAAGCCGGTCATGGCGAACGGCTTGGTGCCGTTCAGGAGCTGTTGCAGCCGGTCCTCGCGCCGTACATCGTCGGGCCCGCGCAGGAGGTATTCGATCGTTTGGCGGGTCGACTTTGCGGCCGCTGTGTCGCCCATGGCGTTCCATGCGGCGTTGAACATGGCCTGGTTGCCGGGGTGGGCTCCGACGTCGGAGTTGGCGAAGTCCTTGAGGGCTCTCGGGTCGCACGTCCACAACCCATCGCGAGAGAAGATCCCCTGGTACTTCTTCCAGTAGGCCGCTACCTCGGGGTCGAAGCCCGGCCTGGTGACGAGGTACTGCGCCTTGAGCCGGGCCGCGCGTTCCAGCCTCTTAGGCTCGACGTCCTCGGCTTTCGGAAAACGGGCCTTGAGGGCGTTGAAGGAGGAGGGCGGCCGCTTCTTCGGATCGGCCGGCTCCCCGTGCTCCCATTCGCAGCCACACCTGTGCTTGACGAGCCAACGCCCGCCCTCGAGGGTGCGGACCAACTCGATGTCCTCGTCGTCGCTGCACACAGGGCACATGGCCAGCCCCATGGCTACCCCCGTTCCAACGGCGCTCGTATCGCACCGTGAGCCAACACACGTTTCACGTTAGGGCCGCATTCTCGCACGGGTGTAGCTCCCCGGCAGGAAGTGCGGAGGTTGCTTCGTCGATCGGGCTGTGGTCGGTCACGGGAGCCCACTCGGGCTCGTCGAGCTACGGCTAGGTAGGTGGCGGGCCGGCCGGCTCGGGAATGGTTCCGCCGATTTCAGGGGCGGGCAGCCCGACCGTTCTGCTCCAGGCGGGCGCCCAGGGTGGCGGCGAAGTCCTCGGCGCGGGCCAGTTGGATGCGGAGCTTGTCGACCTGCTCGGTGGCGGCCTGCTCGTACTCGCGCACGCGGCTCAGCAGGTCTTCGCGTTCGTCGGGCTTGAGGGGGTCGTCGCTGTCGAGGCGGTCGGTGGCGTCGAGCAGCTCGCGCATCTGGTCGAGGGCGAAGCCGAGGGGCTTCATGCGGCGGACGACCATCAGCCGCTGCACGTCGGCCTCGGTGTAGAGGCGGAATCCGCCTTGGGAGCGGGCGGACGGGGTGACGAGGCCCGTCTCCTCGTAGTGCCGGATGGTGCGCAGGGACAGTTCGGTCCGCGCGGCGACCTCGCCGATCTGCATGTGCCCGCTGTCCACGTCCGTGGTCCTCGCCCTTCTCTTCCCAGAGCGGCCTCGCGCCCGGTCGTGCGGCCTCACTCCTTCCCTACTCTAACGTTAGGGTAGAGTTGCCGAGGATATGGGGCGGCCCGGTGCTGTTCTGATGCCGCTGCCATGCCGGGGCCGATGCTGCCCCCGGCGAAGATGCCGAGCCTTGCAGGAGATGAGCGTGCGCGTGTCCATGGTGCCCGCCGCCTGCCCGCCGTGATGCTTCGTCGCTGATGGGAGCCGCGGTCGCGCTTCCGTGCCCCGATGCTCCGTCCCAGACGTCCGGCCCGCCGAGCGGGTCGATCGTGGGGTGCCGGCCCCGGCATTCCGCGCCTTCCCGCACCCCGCCGGCCTGCCGGCGCGGTGTGCCCGAGCACGACAGGTTCCTGTTCTCTTGTCTTCTCCCGCAGTGACTCCTGCCGCGCGGCTGCGCGGCCTGCTCCCGGACTGGCTGAACAATCCGAAGGTCTGGCGCACCGAGGTGTTGGCCGGCCTGGTCGTCGCGCTCGCGCTGATCCCCGAAGCGATCTCGTTCTCGATCATCGCCGGAGTGGACCCGGCGATCGGTCTGTTCGCCTCGTTCACCATGGCCGTGACCATTTCCGTCGTCGGCGGACGCCGCGCGATGATCTCCGCCGCCACGGGTGCCGTCGCGCTCGTGATCGCGCCCCTCAACCGGGAACACGGCTTCGGCTACCTGGTCGCGGCCGTCATCCTGGCCGGCGTCATCCAGATCGTGCTCGGGGCGCTGGGCGTGGCGAAGCTGATGCGGTTCGTGCCGCGCTCGGTCATGGTCGGCTTCGTCAACGCCCTCGCGATCCTGATCTTCATGGCCCAGGTTCCCGAGATGCACGATGTGCCGTGGCCGGTTTACCCGCTGATCGCGGCCGGGCTGGCCCTGATGGTGTTCTTCCCGAAGGTCACCACCGTGATCCCGGCGCCGCTGGTCTCCATCGTCATCCTGACCGTGATCACCATCGCGGCCGGGATCGCGGTGCCGACGGTCGGTGACAAGGGCGCCCTGCCCTCCTCACTGCCGGTGCCGGGGCTGCCGGATGTGCCGTTCACGATGGACACCTTGACGACCATCGCCCCCTACGCGCTGGCGATGGCGCTGGTCGGCCTGATGGAGTCCTTGATGACGGCCAAGCTGGTCGACGAGATCACCGACACCCACTCCTCCAAGACGCGGGAGTCTATCGGCCAGGGCATCGCCAACATCGTCACCGGCTTCTTCGGCGGGATGGGCGGCTGCGCGATGATCGGCCAGACGATGATCAACGTGAAGGTCTCCGGCGCGCGCACCCGCCTGTCCACGTTCCTCGCGGGCGCGTTCTTGATGGTGCTGTGCATGGTCTTCGGCCCGGTCGTCTCCGACATCCCGATGGCCGCCCTGGTCGCCGTGATGGTGATGGTGTCCTTCGCGACGTTCGACTGGCACTCCATCGCCCCCAAGACGCTTCGGCGCATGCCTGCCGGTGAGATCACCGTCACGGTCATCACCGTGATCTGCGTGGTCGCCACGTCCAACCTCGCCATCGGCGTCGTCGTCGGCTCCATCACCGCCATGGTCATCTTCGCCAAACGCGTCGCCCACCTCGCGAACGTCACCTCTGTCACCGACCTCGCCAGCAGCACGGTGGTGTACTCCGTGACCGGTGAGCTGTTCTTCGCCTCCTCCAACGACCTCGTCGGCCAGTTCCACTACGCCACCGACCCCGACAAGGTCGTCATCGACCTGTCCGCCGCGCACATCTGGGACGCCTCCTCGGTGGCCGCCCTGGACGCCATCGAGACCAAGTACACCCAGCGCGGCAAGGCGGTGGAGATCATCGGCCTGAACGACTCCAGCGCAGACCTCCACGGCAAGCTCACCGGCGAACTCAGCAGCCACTGACCCGCTCCGACACGTCCCTTTGAAACCCCAGGTCATGACGGGCGGCGTTAAGAACCCGTAAAGTACGCGCTGGTGTGCCGGGAAGTCTGGTCGGCGATCGCTTTGGCGATCCCACCGCCAGGCGCTCGAGAGGCACCCCGTGACCCGAATCCATCCCGCCCCCGCCGGCTGCTTGCGGCAGGCGGCGCGATGAGCAACTGGCACGCCTGGGCGGCTCTGACGGTCTTCGCCGGCGCATACGTGCTGATCATCACCGAGTGGGTGCACCGGGTAGCAGCCGCGCTGGGCGGGGCGGCGGTGATGATGGCCCTGCGGGCCACGGACGCCGACGCGGCGTTCTTCTCCACCACCTCAGGTATCGACTGGAACGTCATCTTCCTGCTCCTGGGCATGATGATGATCGTCGCGGTACTGCGCCGCACCGGACTGTTCGAGTTCCTGGCGATCTGGGCGGTCAAACGCGCCCGTGCACGCCCCTTTCGGGTCTTGGTCATGCTGATAGTGATCACCGCCGGGGCGTCCGCACTGCTGGACAACGTCACGACCGTGCTGCTGGTCGCACCGGTCACCTTGGTGGTGTGCGAGCGTCTGGCACTGCCGGTGGCCCCGTTCCTGATCGCCGAGGTGCTGGCTTCCAACATCGGCGGGATAGCGACACTCGTCGGCGACCCGCCGAACATCATCATCGGCACCCGCGCGGACCTCACCTTCAACGACTTCGCCACCCACCTCGGACCACTGGCCGTGATCCTGACCGGGGTGCTGGTCCTCATGTCCCGGATCATGTTCCGCTCAGCGTTCGTCCACGACGAGGAACGCGCCACCGCAGTGCTGGCGATGAACGAGCGCGATGCGATCCGCGACCGGCGGCTGCTGCTCCAGGGCCTGGTCGTGCTCGCGGCCGTGGTCGCCGGATTCATCCTCCATCCGGTTCTGCACTACGAACCCAGCGTCGTGGCCCTGCTGGGGGCAGGGCTGCTGATCGCTCTCACCCCGGTCAGCACCGAAGAGGTGCTGCGGGAGGTGGAGTGGCCCACCCTGGCGTTCTTCGCCGGCCTGTTCGTCATGGTCGGCGCGCTCATCCAGACCGGCGTCATCACCACTGTGTCCACCGCGCTGGCCGACGCCACCGGCGGCAATGCCCTCGGTGCGGCGATGTTGTTGCTCGGGGGATCGGCGGTGCTGTCCGGCGTCGTCGACAACATCCCTTACGTCGCCACCATGGCCCCGATCACCGCGAGCCTGGCCACCACCATCGGCCCCGGTCACGGGCAGGTGCTGTGGTGGGCGCTGGCCGCTGGCGCGGACCTCGGTGGCAACGCCACGGCCATCGGTGCCTCCGCGAACGTCGTGGTCCTGGGCATCGCGGAACGCAACAAGACCCCCATCAGCTTCTGGACGTTCACCCGCTACGGCGCCCCGGTCGCCGCCGTCACTATCACGGTCAGCGCTGCCTACATATGGGTGCGCTACTTCGCCCTGACCTGACCTTCACATCACCGGGAACGGAACAGATCCGCGTGCCGCTCAACGTCTTTCGAGCTTGGCGGGACCGTACCCCGCGCCGCCTCGTCCACATCCACCGCAACGACCCCGCTCAGCTCGTGGTCAGCCTTCACGGCCGGATCAACCGCCAACAGACCGATCGGATCGGGTACCTGCTGGCCGGGCATGCTGCAGGGGGCCCCATCGAAATCCATCTCGACCTCGGCGACGTCGGCCTTCTGGCTGAACCCGCGCTGCTGTTCGTACCCCTCATCAACGCCCTGGCTCCCGGCACCTCCCTCACCATCCACCGCGCCCACCCAGAACACCGTAGAGCTTTGCACCGCCTCGGCTTCGACCGCATCCTGACCTACAACGACACCTCCGTCTGAGATTTGTCTTTGCGCCATTGGGCTGGCTGTGTCGGCTTCCGCGGGAGTCGTTCCACGCTGGGCCTGCTGGGCACACACGCGGCTTCAATGGAATGCTCTGCCTGACTGTGGACCATGTCGACGCCCGCTGTCCTTCCGACAGCAGGTAAAGATCACCAAGGGCCCGTCCCCGACCGCAACGGATTCTGCGAGTTCCACCTCCGCGACCCCGATGCCCACGTCATCAGCACTGACGGAGTCACCGGCTGACCTGCCGTCGCCGGACATCCCCGATGATCGAGGTCCACCGCCGCCGACCACTCCTCGCCCGTGATCAAGGCCAGCGTGCGGTGGATCCCGATGCGTGCTCGATCGCCGACATTCCTCCGAACAGCCCTCCCGGTACTAAAGGTTCAGGCCGCGCCGACTTCGCCCAGCAGCATGTCGGCAATCTGCTGCGCGATCGCCTCGGTGAGGCAGTTGCCAGTGCGCATCGCAACCCTGTCCGCGAAAGAAGGTCTGTATCGCCGAACATCGGCGCTGGGTGCGGTATTGGCCTGAGCGTCCAGGCGTTGGTGCGTCTGGGAATCTCGAAGGAGCTGGCCTCCCGTGCTAGGCGCTGCGTTCGGCCGAGATGCATGTCGTGCAGAGGATGCGTCGAGTAGCGCGCGGCAGGGTGGCGAGTCCCATGCCCATGGGTCGGTGCAGTTGGTTGGGTACCGTGTTCGCGTGTTCGCCGCACACGCCCGCACCGCAGGTGGGGCAGACCGCTACCGCGGGGGTGACGCGGTCGGTGAGCTTGTTGCAGTCGTAGCAGTTCATGGCTGACGTCCGTTCTCGTAGGGCGCGTGAGCGCATGCGAAAGCGACGCCCGCGCGACGTGGATCTGCGGCTGGTGGGCTGCTGCAGGATGAGGCCGACCTTGCTCGCGGCCTGGGCCTGGAAACCTGATTCGACTCCACGGCCGACGGCGACGCCTTCCTGCGCGACGTTGCCTGGCGCGTGATGCTGGCCGGTCTGGCCGAGCCGGAAGAGAGCTGGTGCCTGTGGCGATGTTCGAGGTCGGTCATGTCGCCGCGGCGCTGCTGATTCTGCGCGCCACGCAGCTGCTGCATCATGTCGCCCGGGACCTGACGGTCGGGCCGCGCGGAGTGGTGCGGTTAGGCGAGGGCGAGGAAGAGCTTTTCGAGTTCTTCCTCGGTCATGGGGGGCTGGTTCCCGTCGGTGTTGGTCATGCACTGGCGCATGCCGCTGGCGACGATTTTGAAGCCTGCGCGGTCAAGGGCCTTGGAGACGGCGGCGAGTTGGGTGACGACGTCTTTGCAGTCGCGGCCGGCTTCGATCATGGCGATGACGCCGGCGAGTTGCCCCTGGGCGCGGCGCAGGCGGTTGAGGACTGCGTTGACCGCGTCGTCGTCGACTTTCACCGGTGCCTCCTGGTCTTGTGCGCTCTCGCTTCATGGTACCCCAGGGGGTATCGGACCCGGATGGGTCAGCGGTCGCGGAGGGAGGCGAGGGTGGCGTCGAGGTCGCCCTGGTGGGGACGGTTGTGGGGGAGTTTGGCCAGAAGGGCGGCCATGCCGCAGGTGTTGGTGAGGGCGGAGAAGACGAGGCCGCTGGCGATGCCCGCGGAGGCGAGGCGGAAGGCGGGGCGCAGGCGGCCGAGGGCGAGGCCGGTGAGGACGACGGCGCCGGCGGTGAAGCGGACCTGGCGTTCCATGCTCCATGCGGTGCGTCGGGGGTCGTCGGGGTGGTGGAGGATGTGGCCGTCCGCAGCCCAGGCGCCGGTGCCGCCGGTGAGGGTGGCGGTGCTGATGCCGTGAGAGGCCAGGGTGTGGCAGGCGTTTTCGGAGCGGGCGCCGGAGGCGCAGACGACGAGGATGTCGCCGCGACGGGCGGCCTGGCGGATGTCGGGCAGAGCCCGGTCCAAGTGGTCGAGGGGGATGTTGAGGGCGTCGGGCAGGTGGCCGGTGGCGTATTCGCCGGGGGTGCGGACGTCCAGGACGATCAGTTCGTGCAGGCGGGTGCGGGCCTGGTCGGTGTCGAGGGCGCGGGGGTTGGTCATGATGCTGCGCTCCGTCCTTGTTGTCGGAAGTACCCGATTATGGATGCTATGTTACCCCTAGGGGGTATCTATCGGATCGTGCTCGAGGTGCGTCGCGCTGCGATTTGTTCAGTGGATGGCGTCGGTGAGCATGAGGGCGGCGACGGCCAGGAGCACGATCGCGAAGATGCGCTGCAGGGTGGGGCCGGAGATTTTGGCGGCGAGGCGTTTGCCGTCCCAGGCTCCGAGGATCGCGGCGCCGGCGAAGGGGGCGATGACCGCCCAGCGCAGGGGCGTGTCGGTACCGGCGCGGGCGGCGAGCGCGGCGAGGGAGTTGACGGTGATGACCAGGAGGCTGGTGCCCACCGCGGCGCGCATGCGCAGTCCGAGGACGGAGACGAGGGCGGGGACGGCGAGGAAGCCGCCGCCCACGCCGAGGAAGCCGGTGACCGCGCCCAGTCCGGCGCCCGCGCCGGCGGCCCGCGCCGGTCGGACGGTCCTGGGCCTCGGGTCGGGGTCGGGGGGCTTGAGCATCCTGAGGGCCGCGAGGGCCGCTATCCCGGCGAACGCGGCGGTCAGGGCCGCCTCGGGCAGGCGTGCGGCGAGGGTCGCCGCGGCGATCGCCGGCGGGATCCCTGCGGCTGCGAACAGCGCGCCGGTCTTCCAGCGGACGTTGCTCGAGGTCGCATGGGTGTACAGCGCGGTGGCGGAGGTGGCGGTGACGATGATCAGCGATGCGGTGGTGGCGGCGGCCGGGGTGAAGTCCAGGAGGTAGATCAGGGCGGGGACGGCCAGGACGCTGCCGCCGCCGCCGAGCGCACCGAGGGCCAGCCCGACGACGGCCCCGGCGATGAGAGCGAGGAGGAGGGCACTCACGCTATCCGGCCGCTGCTTCCGCGTTCGTCGACGACCGGCAGTCCGGCCGAAGCCCAGGCGTTCATACCGCCCTCGACGTCAACGGCCTCGGCGCCACGTCCGGTCAGGAGTTTGGCGGCCTGTTGGGAGCGGTGTCCGGAACGGCAGATCACCACCAGCGGCCGGCCCTCGGCGGTGGCGGGCAGGCCGGCGCCGGTGACGAGCCGGGAGAGCGGTACGTGCACGGCGCCGGGAGCGTGACCGGCGTTCCACTCGACGCGCTCGCGCACGTCGAGAAGGACCGCGTCACCGTCGGTGGTGCGCAGTCGGGCCTGGTCGGGGGTGACGCGGGCGGTGCCGCGGCGGAAGAGGAACATCCGTCTTCCTTCCAATCTCAGAGGGTCGGCTCAGTGGACGGATGCGCTGGTGGTGAGGGGCAAGCCGGCGTCGGTCGCGGCGCCGAAGGAGTCGTCGATGGCGACGACGTCGCGTCCGGCGGCGTCCAGCAGGGAAGCGGCGATGCCCGCGCGCATCCCGCCGGCGCAGTGCACCCACACCGTCCCGGCCGGTACGTCGGTCAGGCGCTGATGCAGGTGGTGGATGGGGATGTGCACGGAGCCTGCGATCCAGCCCTCGGCGCGTTCGGAGTCCCGGCGCACATCCAGGACCACGTCCGGGCCGGGGTCCTGGGCGGCGAGATCGGCGAAGGTGGCGCGGGGGAAGCTGCGCGGGGGGTGGCCGTCGGGTGTCCAGTCGCGGGGGGTGCCGGTGGCGGCAGCGGCCGGGCGGTCGATGCCGACGCGCACCAGTTCGCGCTGGGCGGCCGCCAGCTGGGCGGGCGACTCGGCGAGAAGGGTCACGGACTTGCCCCAGGGGATCATCCAGGCGAGGTAGGTGGCGATCTTCCCCTCCGCCTCGAAGTTGAACGATCCCGCGACGTGGCCCTCGGCGAACGCGATCCGGTTGCGCAGGTCCACCACCCATTCCCCGGCGGCCAGACGCGCGGAGATGCCGGCGGCGTCGGCCGGCGGGGGTGCGGTCAGATCCACCGGCTGGGGACCGGCGGCGTTGGCCGGGCCCATGTGCGCGTAATAGGCGGGCACGTCCTCCAGGTCGGCCAGCAAGTCGGCAACGAAGCTGTCGACGTCCTTGACCAGGGCGTCGTTGCCGGTCTTCTCCTTGCCGATGGTGGTGGCGTCACCCTCGGACCGGGAGGAGGAGCAGAAGCTCCCGAACCCGTGGGTGGGCAGCACCGGCGTCTCGTCCGGGAGTTCGGCGGCCAGCCGGTGCGCGGACGCGTGCTGGGCGCGAGCCAGCTGTTCGGTCAGCCGTGGCTCGACCAGGTCGGGGCGGCCCACTGAGCCGATCAGCAGCGACCCGCCGGTGAACACCGCCGCCACCGCCCCCCGCTCTTCGAGGACGTAGGAGGTGTGGTGCGGGGTATGGCCGGGAGTGGCCAGTGCCCGGAGGACGATGTCCCCGCCGACGCTCACCGTGTCGCCGTCGGCGACCGACGTGCGGGTGAAGGCGACGCGGGCGGCGGCGGGCACCAGGTAGGTGGCGCCGGTGACGCGGGCCAGATCCAGCCCGCCTGTGACGTAGTCGTTGTGCAGGTGGGTCTCCACCACGTGAGAGATCCGTACCCCTCGCGCGGCGGCCGCAGCCAGGACCCGGTCGATGTCGCGGGGCGGGTCGACCACCACGGCGGTGTCCGCGCCCCCCGCCAGGTAGCTGCGGTTTCCGAGGCCCTCGGTCTCGATGGTGTCGATGAAGAACACCTGGTTGCTCCTTTCGGCCGACATTTACCCCCGGGGGTATATTTCGAGGCTAGCACGGGTACCCCCGGGGGTATTTTTGGTACCGTCGGGAACTGTTCACCCAGGGCGACCGCCGCCCGCCCACGAAACCACCGACAAGGGATGACGCCATGCGCTACGACCGGACCGTTCACCTCGACACGGACTTCGCCACCACTGTCGCCGCCGTCCGCGAGGCCCTCGCCGGACAGGGCTTCGGCATCCTCACCGAGATCGACGTCACCGCCACCCTGAAGGCCAAGCTCGGCCACGACATGGAGGACTACCTGATCCTGGGCGCCTGCAACCCGCCGCTCGCCCGCCAGGCCCTGGACGCCGACCGCACCATCGGCCTGCTCCTGCCCTGCAACGTCGTGGTCCGCACCGACGGTGGGCGCACCGCCGTCCAGGCCCTGGACCCCGGCGTCATGGTCACCCTCACCGGCCTGCCCGCCCTCCAGCCCGTCGCCGAGGAGGCCACCCGCCGCCTCGACGCCGCCCTCAGCGCCCTCGAAACCACCGAGTGACCCCCGGCCACCACCCGGCCCTCGCTCCTAGCCCCGCATCCGCGTGTGAACCCTCGAAAGCCCCGGTCCGCCCTGAATCGCCACGATCGCTGCCGGAGTGCTCGCCGGAACTGCCCGGTGGATGCTCGTCGCGGCTGGCCTGGCCGCCGCTTGCGCAGGGGACTTCGGCCTCTGTTTCAGGCCCGCCGATGAACACGCCCGCCCGTGGGCGGGTCTGCGCACACGCCTGACCCACTGAACGGACACCAACTGCGGGACACGCGGCCCCCCGGGTAGGGGTGGCTCGCCCCTGCCGTCACCCTGCCGAAAAATACCCACTACTGCAGGTCCTCGCTGAGCATTCCCCGGCCCGCATCAGCGACCTCGCCGCCAGCACCGTCTCCGGCCTGGTCGGACAGATGATCACTGCCGGGCTGGTGGCCCGCGATTTTTCGACCCCGCCGACCGACGGGCCTCCGTCGTCACCCTCACCGACGCCGGATACTCCCAGCTCACCGCCTGGACCCAAGCACACGAACGCCGCCTGGGCGGCGCCCTTGCGGCCCTGTACGAGACGGACCGCGCGGTGGTCCGTGCCGCACTGCCCGCGCTCCTGCGGATCGCTGAACACCTCGACGACACCAGCGACTGACCCGCTCTGCTCCACCGGGCCTCCTTCTGCCGTCACAGGGCTTGGTGGGGCCTGCGGATGAACTACCGGGGAATTTCTGGATCGCGGGGGAGTCGCCGCAGTGGTGGTGGCCCCCCAGGCCCTGGTCGAGGTGCTCGGAGTGGTCATGTACGTCCGCCTGGTCCCTGCGGGCAAATCATCGTTCACGCCGATTGACCGTTTCCCGGTCAGTCGTGGGGCGGGAGGTTGCCGAGCTGGTGGTCGGCGGACCTGAGCGCTTCGTCGACGAGGCGCTTGAGGTGTCCGTGGCGCAGCGCGTAGATGACCCGGCGGCCGTCCTTGCGGGTGGTGACTAGGCCGGCCAGACGCAACCGGGCCAGGTGCTGGCTCACCGATGGCCGGGCGACTCCGCATGCCTCGGTGAGGGTGGTGACATCCGCCTCGCCCTCGGCGAGGCGTTCCAGCAGGGCCAGGCGGGTGCGGTCGGCCAGCAGCCCCAACACTTCTGCAGCCACGGCGTACCGCTCGCCTTCGTTGCGCTCCTGCGGGTCATGCGCACCTGATAGGTGCATGCGTGCACTCATACGCACATAATGGTTGGATGGGTGGTTGGTGTCCAGTCTGCCCGTTGGGCCGACCTCCGATCGGAAGGCGTGAGCTGTCGTGAGCGAGACGAGCGCACCCCACGAGCCCCACCGCGATGGGCATGGTCCGGGGGACAATAGAAGGAAACACGCGAAGCAGGGCGACCACCGGCACGGGGGAGGCGCGGCCGACGAACACAGCCACGACGACGATCACGGAACGGTTCATGCCCACGCGGGTCACGGGTCGGGCCGGTGGTCGCGACTCAGGCACCGTCTCGCGCATGTGCTGACACCGCACTCCCATGAGGCGGCGGACAAGGTCGACACGGCGATGGAGTCCTCCGCCGAAGGCATGCGGACGTTGTGGACCTCGCTGATCGTGCTCGGCGTCACCACCGTGCTCCAGGCCCTGGTGTTCGCGCTGTCCGGATCGGTGGCGCTGCTCGGCGACACGATCCACAACGGCGCCGACGCCCTGACCGCCGTGCCGCTGGGCATCGCGTTCATTCTCGGCCGACGGGCGGCGACCCGCCGCTTCACCTACGGCTTCGGCCGCGCCGAGGATCTGGCCGGTATCGCCATCCTGCTGACCATCGCCGCCTCCTCCGCCCTGGCCGCCTGCACCGCCATCGACCGGCTCCTGAACCCACAGCAGATCACCCACCTGCCCTGGGTCGCGGCCGCCGCGGTCGTCGGCTTCATCGGCAACGAATGGGTCGCCCGCTACCGCATCCGAACCGGCCGCAAGATCGGCTCTGCCGCGCTGGTCGCTGACGGCCTGCACGCCCGCACCGACGGCTTCACCTCCCTTGCCGTTCTGCTCGGCGCAGCAGGTGCGGCGTTCGGCTGGCGGCTCGCTGACCCGATCGTCGGGCTGCTCATCACCGCCGCGATCCTGATGGTTCTCAAGGACGCGGCCAAGGAGGTCTTCCGCCGCCTCATGGACGCCGTCGACCCCGCCCTGGTCGAGACGGCCGAGGCCGCTCTGCGGCAGGTGCCAGGTGTCCGAGAAGCCGGCGAGCTACGGATGCGATGGATCGGACACCAACTGCGCGCTGAGGCCACCATCGTCATCGACGGCTCTCTCAACCTGTGGTCGGCCCACCAGGTCGCAGTCGACGCCGAACATGCCCTGTTGCACGCCGTTCCCCGCCTGACGGCCGCTCTGATCCACCCCGACCCCACTCACACCGGGGAGGAAGACCCGCACGCCGCACTCATCCACCACCGGGCCGCATGACCCCACTGCACACCGGTCGGACATACACGCCCACAATCGGTCAGTGACTCAGCTATGCAGCAGGCTGGTGTCCGCGCCCGTGCGGTCCGGCGCGGCGGCTCGGTCACTGCGGCAGAGTCTGGGTGACGCGCCACAGGCAGCGCGGCAGGTCGCCTTCCTCGAAGCTGTGGACCTCGTCCAGAATCCAACCGTCGGCGAGGGCGTCGACCAGGGCGCGGGGGAAGAAGTGCACGGCGAATCCGCCGTGTTCGAAGATGTCGTCCCCGAGGTCGGTGCCGGTTCCGTAGTGGGAATCGCCGGTGTGGCGGACGGTGTAGACGAACGTCCCGCCGGGCCGCAGTACCCGCCCGATCTCGTCAACCAGGGCGCGGATGTCCTCCGTGGACAGCGCCATGCACAACAGCATGTGTGCGAAGACCGCGTCCACCGAGGCGTTGGGGAGGGTTAGCGGTTCGCGTACGTCGTGTACCGCTGTCGTCACCAGCCCGCCAAGCCCCTGGCTTATCGCCGCAGTACTCAGTTGCTCCAGGCCGACGGG
The DNA here is from genome assembly GCF_010548325.1 of Streptomyces sp. SID13666. Lineage (NCBI taxonomy): Bacteria > Bacillati > Actinomycetota > Actinomycetes > Kitasatosporales > Streptomycetaceae > Streptomyces > Streptomyces sp. SID13666. Next base: position 37,178 of record NZ_JAAGLX010000049.1, read on the forward strand.
GCTGAAGTCGGTGGCCTGCACGGTGAAGCCCTCGCGGGCGAACCTCAAGGCGTCGCGGCCGTGCCCGGCACCCAATTCCAGTACCTGCTTCGCACCGGCGGCGGCGAAGACTTGTACGGCGTGCAGGGCAGGGGCGGAGGGCTGTTCTCCATACATGCCCGGGTGGGCGGCGTAGGTGCTCTGCCAGTGCGCCCGCTGGGCCTCGGCCAGGTTCTGCTCGTCCGTCATTACGTCGTCCTCTTCCTGAAATGGGCGCAGGGCAGCTTAGAAGGACGTGCCGGTCCCGTGTGGGAGGCCCTGCGGGGGCGCCGGCGCCGGGGTGTGCCAGTGGTCGTGTGAGCCGGGCCAGTGGGCGGGGCCGTGGGCGTCGTCGGAATGGGGACTAACGGGCGTCCCGTCCCCGCCCTTGAAAAAGGTGTGAGAGGTGGGAGCGTGAGCGGGTGAGGGAGATGACGGCCAAGACCCTGCAATGCCGCTTTGACCAGCAAGAACACGACTGGTCCTGATCTTGGAGCTCGCTCTCGGTACTACACGGTACATGTGGGACCGCCAACTGCCCGAGCTGACCCGCCAGTGGCGGGTCCTGCGCTACGACCTGCCCGGCCACGGGGGTGCGCCCGCCGATCCCGCGACCTCGGTCACCGAGCTGGCGGACCGGCTGCTCGCCACCCTCGACCTGCTCGGCATCGACCGGTTCGGCTACGCGGGCTGCTCCCTCGGCGCGGCCGTCGGCGTCCGGATCGCGCTGGCGCGCCCCGACCGGGTCGCGGCGCTGGCCCTCGTCTCCTCCGCCGCCCGCCACGGCACCGCCGACGCGTGGCGGCAGCGCGGGGTCATCGTCCGGGCCAACGGCCTCGGGCAGTTCTCCTACACCGTCCCCGAGCGGTGGTTCACCGACGGCTACCGGGCCGCCCAGGGCGCCATCGTCGAATGGGCCGTGCAGATGGTGCGCACCACCGACGCGGAGTGCTACATCGCCGCGTGCGAGGCGCTGGCGGCGCACGACGTGCGCGACGAGCTGGGCCGGATCACCGTCCCGACCCTCGTGGTGGCCGGCGCGGACGACCCCGCGACGCCGCCCGCCGACGCCCGCGTCCTGGTCGCGGGGATCCCCGACGCCCGACTCGCCGTGGTGCCCGCCGCCTCCCACCTCACCCCGGTGGAGCAGCCCGCGGCCGTCGGCGAGCTGCTGGTACGGCACTTCGGCGCCGCCTGGACCGAGTCCGCCATCGCCTCCACCACCGCCGTGCTCCAGTCCCCGCCCGCCCCGCCGGCCGCCGAACAGCCCGCCGCGGTGCCGGCGGGCCGCGTCGACCCGTACGACGAGGGCCTGCGGATCCGCAGGGAAGTCCTGGGCGACGCGCATGTCGACCGGGCCGCCGCGGGGGCCGACGACTTCACCGGGGACTTCGAGGAGTTCATCACCCGCTACGCCTGGGGAGAGGTGTGGGCGCGGCCCGGCCTGGACCGGCGCACCCGCAGCATCATCACGCTGACGGCACTCACCGCCCGCGGGCACCTCGACGAGCTCGCCTCCCACACCCGCGCGGCGCTGCGCAACGGCCTCACCCCCGCCGAGATCAAGGAGACGCTGCTGCACACGGGCGTCTACTGCGGAGTGCCGGCCGCGGACGCCGCCTTCGCGGTCGCGCAGCGCGTGATCCAGGAGGAAACGTCCGTCGGCCGCCCCGCCGGTGATCCTCCGCAATGATGGTTCCCTGACGACCTGGTGACGACCTGGTGCACGTCGATATCGCTGATCACGTTCCGAGGAGCAGAGGAGCAACGGTGAAGCTGACCAAGAAGGGCCACGCCTGCGTCAGGCTGGAGAAGGACGGGCAGGTGCTCGTCATCGATCCCGGTGCCTTCACGGAGGAGGACGCCGCGGTCGGCGCCGAGGCGATCCTCATCACCCACGAGCACATCGACCACTTCAACGAGGACCGGCTGCGCCTCGCCCTGGACGCCAATCCGGCCGCCCAGGTCTGGACCCTCAAGAGCGTCGCCGACCAGGTGTCGGCCGCCTTCCCCGGCCGGGTGCACACCGTCGGCGAGGGTGACACCTTCAGCGCGGCGGGCTTCGACATCGAGGTGCACGGCCAGCTGCATGCCGTGATCCACCCGGACATCCCGCGGATCGCCAACCAGGGCTACGTGGTCGACGGCTCGGTCTTCCACCCCGGTGACGCCCTGACGGTCCCCGACCGCCCCGTCGACACCCTGCTGCTCCCGCTGCAGGCCCCCTGGAGCAAGTTCTCGGAGATCGTCGACTACCTCCGCGAGGTCAAGCCGCAGCGCGCCTTCGACGTCCACGACGGGCTGCTCACCGACATCGCGTTCATGATCTACGGCCGGATGCTCGGTCCTGACGGCCCCGGCATCGGCGGCGGCGAACACCGCCGGCTGGCCCCGGGCGAATCCGTCGAACTGGCCTGACGGCACGACCTGCGCGCACCGCCCCGGGGCCGCCCGGGGCGGGTCGGCTCGCGTCGGGGCGGGTCGGGACAGCCCGGGGCGGGTCGGCAGGAAGGTCCGGGGGCGGGTCCGGGGCGGTTGTCGGTGCCGGGCGGTAGATTCGGGTCCATGCGCATCGCCACCTGGAACGTCAACTCGATCACCGCCCGTCTGCCGCGCCTGCTCGCCTGGCTGGAGAGCACCGGCACGGATGTGCTGTGCCTCCAGGAGACCAAGTGCTCGCTGGAGCAGTTCCCCTTCGACGAGCTGCGCGAGCTCGGCTACGAGGCGGCCGTCAACGCCACCGGCCGGTGGAACGGCGTGGCGCTGCTGTCGAAGGTGGGCCTGGAGGACGTCGTGACCGGGCTGCCCGGCGGCCCCGAGTACGAGGGTGTGCTGGAGCCCCGCGCGGTCTCCGCCACCTGCGGCGGGGCCCGCGTCTGGTCGGTGTACGTGCCCAACGGCCGCGAGGTCGGGCACGAGCACTTCGCCTACAAGCTGGAGTGGTTCGGGGCGCTGCGCGCCGCGGTCGCCGAGGCCGCCGCGGGCCTGCGGCCCTTCGCCGTGCTGGGCGACTACAACGTCGCGCCCACCGACGAGGACGTGTGGGACCTGTCCCAGTTCGAGGGCGCCACCCACGTCACCCCCGAGGAGCGCGCCGCCCTGGCAGCCCTGCGCGACGCGGGTCTGACGGACGTGGTGCCGCGGCCGCTCAAGTACGACCGCCCGTACACCTACTGGGACTACCGCCAGCTGGGCTTCCCGAAGAACCGGGGCATGCGGATCGACCTGGTCTACGGCAACGAGCCCTTCGCCAAGGCGGTCACCGACTCGTACGTCGACCGTGAGGAGCGCAAGGGCAAGGGCGCCTCCGATCACGCCCCGGTCGTCGTGGATCTCGACGTCTGACCGCACCGGACCACTTACGAGGCGTACGGCCGGGCCCGGGACCGCATACAACCTGTCGATCCCGCGCCCGCCCGCCGCCCCGTACGCTCGGCGCTCATGAGCACCGTTGACCTGCCCTCCGCCAGCTTCGCCGTCCACGTACCCGACGCCGAACTGGAACCCGAGCCGCTCGATCCGGCCCAGATCGTGTCGGGCACGCCCGAGGTCACCGGCAAGGTGCTCTGGGAGTCGGCCGACGGGACCCGGCTGCGGGGGATTTGGCAGATCACCCCGGGCGTGGTGACCGACACCGAGGCCGACGAGATGTTCGTCGTGGTCAGCGGCCGGGCCACCGTCGAGGTGGCGGGCGGCGACACGCTCGAACTCGGCCCCGGCGTTGTCTGCGTCCTGCGCGAGGGGGACCGGACGACCTGGACGGTGCACGAGACGCTGCGCAAGGCCTACGCGATCGGCTGCTGACCCACCGCCCCCGAACACCAGCGGGGCAGGCGCGCCTGTAGAAGTCCGACCGCCCCGGGTGCGACGCTGAGCCGTATGGACATCCCCTTCCTGGACAAGTGGCGCAAGCGGAACGCGACGGCGCAAGGGGTCGCGGTCCGGGTCGGCGACCCGGACGCCGCGGGCGTGGCCGAGTTGCTGGCGGAGTGCGATCTGCTGCGCGCCCAGGCGGAGGACGCGGGGGTCGAACTCGACGACTCGCCCGGCTCGTTGACGGCTCTCGACCAGTTGGTCCCGCAGTGGCGCGACGATCCAGAGGTGCTGCCGTGGCTCGGCAACGACGCCGGTCTGTACCTCGGCACCGTCATCGTCCGCACCGTGCCCGGCGCGGTCTGGCAGGTGTGGCCGAACGGCCTGCCGGTGGTCAGGCTGGAGTCGGGCCGCGAGATCGACGTGGTCGCGATCGGCCACGCCTGGGCCGAGAGCGGCACGCCCGAGCTGTCCCAGACACTCGCCGAGGAGTCCGAGAACTGACGGCCCGCCGTCACCCGAACTGATGGACCGCGCCACCGGAATGCGACGGCAGGCAGGCGTGTCCGGCGCGCAATGACGCCTCCGCGCCCGGCCGTACGGTGCATGATGTCGGAAACGCACCAGTTGATCAGCTCGGTACCGGAGGCGCGACGTGGACTCCCTGCAGCAGATGCCGAATATCGGAGCGGTCCTTGCCGACCGCTTGCGCCGCGGCGGCGTCGAGGACGCCGGCGAACTGCGCCGGCTCGGCGCCGGCCGTGCCTTCGAGAAGATCCGCGAGGACCTTCCCGAGGACGCCTGCACGCACACCCTGCTCGCACTCGAAGGCGCGATCCGCGGCACCCGCTGGACCGCCATCCCGCAGACCGAACGCGACACCCTCGTCAACCGGGTCCTGGGCTGACCCGGGGCCGCACCCGACCGGCCCGATCCCGCGCCGACCGTACCCCTGCCGACCGGACCCGCGCCGTTCAGCGGCGCGGGCCGTCGGCGATCCCGCGCACCGCACATCAGGTTATTGGCGGCAGTCTGCGTGTCGGCGCGATATGCGGATTTGAAGGGATAGGTTGCCCATTCGTTGACTGTCCGACGGGGTGAGAGTGAGCTGGGCTGCGCATGGATCCACTGATCGTCCTGAGTGGTGTCAACAAGCACTTCGGACAGTTGCATGTGCTGCGGGACATCGACCTGACCGTCGGCCGCGGCGAGGTCGTGGTCGTCATCGGTCCTTCGGGGTCGGGCAAGTCCACGCTGTGCCGGGCGATCAACCGACTGGAGCCGGTCGAGTCGGGCACCATCACCATCGACGGCCGGCCGCTGCCCTCCGAGGGCAAGGAACTGGCCAAGCTGCGCGCCGACGTCGGCATGGTGTTCCAGTCCTTCAACCTCTTCGCGCACAAGACGGTGCTGCAGAACGTCGCGCTGGCGCCGGTCAAGGTACGCGGCCGCAGCCGCGCCGACGCGGACAAACGGGCCAGGGAACTGCTCGACCGGGTGGGCCTGCTGGCGCATGCCGACAAGTACCCCGCGCAGATGTCCGGCGGGCAGCAGCAGCGGGTGGCGATCGCCCGCGCGCTGGCCATGGACCCCAAGGCACTGCTCTTCGACGAGCCGACCTCCGCGCTCGACCCGGAGATGATCAACGAGGTGCTGGAGGTCATGCAGCAGCTCGCCCGGGACGGGATGACGATGGTCGTCGTCACCCATGAGATGGGCTTCGCCCGCTCCGCCGCCAACCGGGTCGTGTTCATGGCCGACGGCCTGATCGTCGAGGACCGGGTCCCGGAGGAGTTCTTCACCGCGCCGCGCAGTGAGCGCGCCAAGGACTTCCTGTCCAAGATCCTCCACCACTGACGACCCGGGACCGCCATGCGACGCAAGAACAGGCACATCGCGCTGCTCGCCGTGGCCGCGGCCCTGCTGGTGGGCTGCGGCAAGGAGGGAAGTCCGCCCACGAAGGGCCCGAGCTCCGACGATCTGCCCACCTACAAGGTGGACCGGAACTTCTCCCTCCCCGACTCGAAGACGTGGAGCTCCGCCCACCGGCGCGGCAAGATCGTCGTCGGGGTCAAGGACGACCAGCCGTACCTCGGCCAGCGCGACCCGGCCAACGGCACGTACGCGGGCTTCGACGTCGAGATCGCCCGGATGCTCGCCGCGTCGCTCGGCTTCGGCCTCGACCAGATCCAGTACAAGTCGGTGGCCTCCGCCAACCGCGAGACCGCGCTCAGCAACGGCCAGATCGACTACTACGTCGGCACGTACACGATCAACGACAAGCGCAAGCAGCAGGTCGGCTTCGCCGGTCCGTACTACGTCGCGGGCCAGGGCCTGCTGGTGCGCAAGGACGAGAACGACATCAAGGGCCCGGAGGACCTGAAGGGCAAGAAGGTCTGCTCGGCCGCCGGTTCCACCCCGATCCAGCGCATCGAGTCGGACTACCCCGACGCCATCCCCGTCACCTACGACACCTACTCCGTCTGCGTGGACAACCTGCTGACCTTCCAGGTCGACGCCGTCACCACCGACGACTCGATCCTGCTGGGCTACGCGGCCAAGGCACCCGACGAGATGAAGCTCGTCGGCAAGGCGTTCTCCAAGGAGCCCTACGGGGTCGGCGTGGCCAGGAGCGACAACGCTCTGCGGCTCGCGCTCGACGACGCGATCGTGGCCCACGAGAAGAACGGCGACTGGAAGAAGGCGTACGACGCGACCCTCGGCCTGTCCGGGGTCCCGGCGCCCACCCCGCCCGCCGTCGACCGGTACTGAGAGGGCCGCCGCACATGAACGTACTGCTCGACAACTTCTCCCTCTACGGCAAGGGTTTCCTCGGCACCCTCGAACTGACCCTGTACGCGGGTGTGCTGGCACTGGTCGGCGGCGTGATCATCGCCGGCTTCCGGGTCTCGCCGGTCAAGGCGCTGCGCGTCTTCGGCACCACCTGGGTCACCGTGCTGCGCAACACCCCGCTGACCCTGCTGTTCTTCGCGGTGCTGCTGGGACTGCCGCGGTTCGGGCTGCGGCTGCCGTTCACCACCTTCGCGGTCCTCGCGCTGGCCTGCTACACCTCGGCGTTCATCTGCGAGGCGGTCAGGTCGGGCATCAATACCGTGCCGCTGGGCCAGGGCGAGGCCGCCCGCAGCCTCGGCATGACGTTCATCCAGACCCTGAACCTGGTGGTGCTCCCGCAGGCGGGCCGCGCGGTCATCTCGCCGATCGGCTCGACGCTCATCGCGCTCGCCAAGAACTCCGCGATCGCCGGCTCCTTCTCGGTCACCGAACTGCTCGGCACCTACAAGCCCCTCAACGAGCTGGGCTACAGCATCATCTGGTCCTTCATCTGGATCGCGGTCGGCTACCTGATCATCACGCTGTCGATCAGCCTGCTCTTCAACGTGCTGGAGAAGAAGATGGGGGTCGTGCGATGAGCAGTGCGCTGTACGACATTCCGGGCCCGAAGGCGCTGGCGCGCCACCGGCTCTACGCGTGGATCACCACCGCCCTGCTGGCGGCGCTGGTCGGCTGGATCATCTACATGCTGATCCACACCGGCCAGTTCGAGTCGACCAAGTGGGTGCCGTTCGAGTACCAGGGCATCCAGCGGCTGCTGCTGACCGGGCTCGCCAACACCCTCAAGGCGTTCATCTGGGCGGCGGTGCTCTCGCTCGCCTTCGGCGCGCTGTTCGCCGCCGGCCGGCTCTCCGAGCACCGGGTGATCCGCTGGGTGAGCACCCTGGTGGTGGAGTTCTTCCGGGCGATGCCGCTGCTGGTGATGATCTTCTTCATCTTCATCGCGCTCAAGGTCGAGCCGATGATGGCGCTGATCACCGGTCTGACGCTCTACAACGGCTCGGTGCTCGCGGAGGTCTTCCGTACCGGTGTGAACTCCGTGTCGCGCGGCCAGGGCGAGGCCGCCTACGCGCTCGGGATGCGCAAGACACAGGTGATGACGTACATCCTGGTGCCGCAGGCGGCCCGCGCGATGCTGCCCGCGATCATCAGCCAGCTGGTGGTGGCGCTGAAGGACACCTCGCTCGGCTACCTCATCACCTATGAGGAGTTCCTCTACAACGGCAAGCTCATCGCCACCAATCTCGACTACGACCTGCCGTTCATCCCGGTCGTGATGGTGATCGCGCCGATCTACATCGGGATGTGCATGCTGCTGTCATGGTTCGCGAACTGGCTGGCGCGCCGCGAACGGCACAACCCCAAGACGAAGGGCACGCCGGTCGCGACGACGCCACCGCAGCAGATCTGACGGATCTGCCGGCGCGTTACTGGTCGTGCAGCGGGACCGACAGCCAGGACGGGTCGGACGCCGGCGACGAGACGGTGACCGTGGAGAAGAGCGGGTTCTGCTCGATGTAGAGCGGGTCGACGGTGTCGACGACCAGCGCCAGCCGGTGGCCGGCCGGCACGTCGTAGGCGGTGGAGAGCAGGTCGATGTCGGTGGTGAAGGCCTTGCCGGGGGTGCGTCCGACCCAGGTGTAGGGCGCGTGCGTGACCAGCTTGCCGATGCCCAGGGAGTCGACGTCGTAGAGGTACGCGATGACGGTTCCGCCGGCGGCCGACGGGGTCAGCGTGGTGTGCAGCGTCGAGGTGCCGCGGACGTGCTGGGCGGTGCCGTACGCGGCGGACTGCCAGACGGTGGCGAAGGCGCGCGGCAGCAGCGGGATCGACGCGACGGGCGGGGCCTGGGCGAACTGGTCGAGCAGGCTGGACAGGAAGATGATCCCGCCGTCGGCGCCCGAGTCGACATTGGTGCCGATGGTGGTGCGCCAGCCGGAACCGGCGTCGCCGCCGAGCTCTCCGGTGCGCAGCCCCTTGGCGCCGAGCTTGAGGGTGGTGGTCCGTGACGGGACCGCGGACCAGCTGTCGTAGCTCTCGTAGGCGCCGGTGGAACGGGACTTGAGCTGGACCGGCTGCTCGTGGTCGATGCCGTTGTCCACGCCCTTGAGGTAGTGGTCGAGCCACCGCCTGGAGCTGGCCCAGGTGTCGTTGGGCAGGCCGAGCAGGCCGGTCGCCTCGGCGGTGGCGTGGTCGCCGGGCCGGAACTCGAGGCGCTTGGGGCCGGTCAGCTTCTCGTAGAACTTCGCGTACTGGTTGGGCGGGAAGAGGCTGTCGCCCCAGGCGTTGGCGAGCATGACCGCCGTGCCGTTGGCGTTCAGCTGGTCCAGGTAGGTCACGGGGGAGCGGAGCTTCCCCCAGGCGATCATCTCGTCCTCGGCGGCGAGGTTCGCGGTGAGGAAGTTGCCCAGGATCTTCTGGAGTTCGGGGCTCGGACGGCCGGTGAGGTAGCCCGCGCCGCCGAGCAGGGCGGCGGCCTGCAGATGCGGGGTGCGGCCCTGGTAGATCGAGTCGATGAGGTCGGCCCAGCCGCTGAGCGCGACGACGGCTTTGATGCGCGGGTCGTGCGCGGCGCCGAGCAGGCCGATGCCGGCGCCGTACGAGACGCCCGCCATCCCGATGTGGTCGGGGTCGGCCGGGGTGTTGGCGAGCGTCCAGTCGATGACCTTGGACACGTCGGCGACATCGGGCGGTCCCGCGGTCTCGATCTGTCCGCCGGAGAGCCAGAAGCCGCGCGAGGTGTAGCTGACGACGACGTACCCGGAGTCCGCGAGCTGCTTGGCCTGGGCGATGTACTCGAGGTCGTTGATGGCCCAGCTGCTCGGGAGCACGACGACGGGGTAGCGCTGCGAGCCGTCGTGTCCGCCGGGGGTGAAGACGTTGCCCTTGAGCGTGATGCCGCCGGAGCCCGGAATGTCGACGAACCGGAAGGTCGACGCGGCCGCGGCCTGCGCGCTGGCGGCGGTGACCACGGTGGGTGCCGGAGCGGCTTGTGCCAGCGGGGCCAGACCGAATGCCGTGGAGGCGAGCAGCGCCGCGCCGACGACACCTGCTGTGGTTGCTCTCATGACTGCTCCTGTCTGGCCGGATGCAAAGTGACTGGAGAGTAACCTCGCGGCCTTACCGGCGGTAATAGGCGTGCATGTTACGCACGGGTAACGATCTGAGGGCGGTGGGGCGCCCTTGAGACGCCGGAGGCGCACCCGGGGCAGGTGGCGGCAGGTGACGGCCCGTCGGGGCGGGTCGATCGAACACGGGTGCGTCGGACGATCTTTCGTCAAGGTCATTGACACCCGGCGCGGTACGCGCGGAATCTGATGCTCGTCACCGTCGACACTGGGGGTACCGATGGCCCGCACCACCGTCCTGGCAGCAGCCGCACTCGGCGGGGCCCTGGCTCTCACCGCGGGCATCGCGGCCCCGGCCTCGGCCCATTCGGGCCGGCCGGGTCACTCCGGTCACGGACACGGCGTCAGCTACGCGGCGCTCGGCGACTCGTACACCTCAGGGCCCGGCATCCCCGACCAGGTGGACGCCAACTGCGCGCGGTCCAGCCACAACTACCCGTCGCTGGTCGCCGAGGACCAGCGGTTCGCGGCCGTCAAGGACGTCAGCTGCGGCGGCGCCACCACCGCCGAGATGTGGAAGCCGCAAGGTACCAACGGACCGCAGCTCGACGCGCTGAACCGCGGCACCGACCTCGTCACGCTGCAGATCGGCGGCAACGACGTCGGCTTCGGCTCGATCATCGGCACCTGCGCCGTGCTCAGCGCCACCGACCCGACCGGCAACCCCTGTCAGAAGCACTACACCGCGACCGGCACCGACCAGCTCGCCCTCAACATCCAGCAGACGGCGCCGAAGGTCGCGGCCGTGCTGCGCGCCATCCACGCCCGCTCCCCGCACGCCCGGGTGGTCGTCGTCGGCTACCCGGACCTGCTGCCGGACAACGGCGTCGGGTGCCGTCCCGCCGTCCCCTTCGCGGACAAGGACTTCGGGTACCTCAAGGACACCGAGAAGCGGCTCAACACGATGCTGCGCCGGCAGGCCGGGGCCGCGCACGCCGAGTACGTCGACACCTACCGGCCGACCGTCGGCCACGACATGTGCACGGCGCCCGCCAACCGCTGGATCGAGCCGCTGGTACCGGCCTCCCCGGCCGCGCCAGCGCACCCCAACGCCAAGGGCGAGAAGGCCATGGCCGTCGCCGTACTCGACCGGATCGACCCGCGCTGCCGCCACCACTGACCGGGCACCGACCGGCACTGACCTGCTCTGACCTGCCCTGACTCGCGCCGCCGGTCCGCTTCGCCGATCATGGGCGGAAGCGGGCGGGCCGGCGGCGGAGGCGGGTGAACGCGGATGGCGGTGCTGATAGCCCTCGGCGCGTTCGTGATGACCCTGATCGGCGGACTGGTCGCCCAGCACATCGGTGACCGCCGCCATCTGGTGCTGGGACTCGCCGCCGGGCTGATGCTCGGGGTGGTGGGCTTCGACCTGCTGCCCGAAGCGCTGGACCTGCAGGCCGACGACGTCTTCGGCGTCCCCGCCGCGCTGCTGATGTTCGTCGGGGGCTTCCTCACCCTGCACATCGTCGAGCGGTCGGTGGCGATCCACCGCGCACACGAGGGCGAGTACGCCGCGCACACCCACGCCCACGGCCCGGTGCCCACCGACCCCGGTGAACCCGTCAAAGGCATCGGGCTCACCGCCGCCTCGGCGCTCGTCGGCCACAGCGTCATGGACGGCTTCGCGATCGGCGCCGCGTTCCAGGCCGGCAGCACGGTCGGCCTGGTGGTCGCCATCGCCGTGGTCGCGCACGACTTCGCCGACGGCTTCAACACGTACACGATCACCCGGATGTACGGGAACGGCCAGGGCCGCGCCCTCGTGCTGCTCGGCTGCGACGCCATCGCCCCGGTGATCGGCGCCGCGATCACCCTCGCCTTCACCATCCCGCCGGGCGCGCTCGGCCTCTACCTCGGGTTCTTCGCCGGGTTCCTGCTCTACCTGGCGACCTCCGACATCCTCCCCGAGGCACACAGCCCGCACCCGTCCCGCTCGACGCTGCTGTGCACGGTCGCGGGATGTGCCGTCATGTGGCTGGTGATCGGTCTGGCCGACTGACCGGGACGGTCTGCGCCGCCCGCGTCACATCGGCGACGAGCTCGACGACGTCGGGACCGTAGGCCTGCGAGTTGACGACCTTGAGCAGCAGGCAGAACGTGCCGTCGATGCCGTGCTTGCGCGACAGCCGCACATGGTGCCGGGCCAGATACCGCACGGCCGCCTGGTTGGCGACACCGCGCTGACCGGAGGAGAGGAAGACCGGGCGGTCGTTGCCGGCGTCCCGCACGGCGGCCAGCCGGGCCAGCAGGACGTACTCGACGGCGCCCTTGTCCATCCGGTAGGTCTCGCCGTCGATGGTGAACGCCCCCTGGTCGGGCCCGGGGGAGGCATCGGTATTGATCTCTATGCCCGGCAGCATCGACCGCAGGTGCGCCCCCAGCCGGTGATTGGCGACGGGGCCGCCCACGCAGAACTCGGTACGTGCCCCGAAGCCCTGCCAGGCCGTGTCGTGCGGCAGGATCTCGGCGTGCGCCCCGCAGTCCTTGATCAGCGCGGCCAGTTCCAGCAGCGCGAACGCGTCATGGCGGGCGACGCTCCACACCCGGGCCCCGGGGTCGCGCGGCACCACCAGAAGGCATTCGGAGCCGCTGGGCAGCCCGAAGAAACGCTGCTTGCGGTGCAGTTTCCGGCGCCACACATAAGTGCGGACAAACCAGCCCAGCGCTGCACTGATGGCGCTGGCCGCCAGGCCCAGCACGAGGTTGCGGACGTCATCGCTCATGGCCGGGCATCGTAGCGGTGTTCGAGCGAACGCGCTCCTGACGGGATCGCCGTACCCAAGTTAGGCTGCGCGGACCCGTGTTGACTGGAGGAAACCGTATGCGTCTCCCCGCCGTCCGGAGTTTGTCGCTGGTGGCCGTCACGGCCGCTGTTGTCACGCTGGGAGCCGCGGCCCCACCGGCGCAGTCGGCCCCGCAGGATGCGCGGGCCCGGCCGGCCAAGGTGCCGGTCGCGGTCGGCTACGGGGGCGCGGTCGCCAGTGTGGACGTGGACGCCTCCGCGGCCGGTATCGAGGTGCTCCGCCAGGGCGGCAACGCCGTGGACGCGGCGGTGGCCACCGCGGCCGCGCTCGGCGTCACCGAGCCGTACTCGGCGGGCGTCGGCGGCGGCGGGTACTTCGTCTACTACAACGCGCGGCTGCACAAGGTGTTCACCATCGACGGCCGGGAGACCGCGCCGCGCAGTGCCACCGAGACGCTCTTCCAGGAGAACGGCAAACCGCTCCCGTTCGCCGACGCGGTCACCAGCGGCCTGAGCGTCGGCACCCCCGGCACCCCCGCCACCTGGGCCACCGCCCTCGACAGCTGGGGCAGCCGCCCGCTGGGGCAGGTGCTCAAGCCCGCCGAGCGGATCGCACGCGACGGCTTCACCGTCGACGAGACCTTCCGCTCGCAGACCGCGGCGAACCAGGACCGCTTCAAGGACTTCCCGGCCACCGCGAAGATCTTCCTGCCGGGCGGCGCCCCGCCCGTGGTCGGCTCCACGCTCACCAACCCGGACCTCGCCCGCACCTACCAGGAGCTGGGCAGGAAGGGCGTCGGAGCGATCTACCAGGGGGACATCGGCGCCGACATCGTCAGCACGGTCCGCAAGCCCCCGGTCGACCCCAACGCCACCCGCGTGGTGCGTCCCGGCGATCTGACCACCGCGGACCTGCGCGGCTACGCGGCCAAGCGGCAGGCCCCGACCCAGGTCTCCTACCGGGGCTACGACGTCTACTCGATCGCACCGTCCTCGTCGGGCGGCACGACGGTCGGTGAGGCGCTCAACATCATGGAGCGGGCGAACCTCTCGTCGAAGAAGGCCACCGACGCCCAGTACCTGCACCGCTACATCGAGGCGAGCCGGATCGCCTTCGCCGACCGCGGGCGCTGGCTCGGCGACCCGGCCTTCGAGGACGTCCCGACCGGCGGACTGCTCTCGCAGCGCTACGCGGACTCGCGCGGCTGCCTCATCAAGGACACCGCGGTGCTCACCAGCCCGCTCGCACCGGGCGACCCGCGCCACCCCGCCGCCTGCGGCGGTACCGGCACGGCCGCGCCGACGACGTACGAGGGCGAGAACACCACGCACCTGACCGTCGCCGACAAGTGGGGCAACGTCGTCTCGTACACCCTCACCATCGAGCAGACCGGCGGCAGCGGCATCGTCGTTCCCGGCCGCGGCTTCCTGCTCAACAACGAGCTGACGGACTTCTCGTTCGCGCCCGCCAACCCGGCGGTCCACGACCCGAACCTGCCCGGCCCGGGCAAGCGCCCGCGGTCCTCGATCTCCCCGACGATCGTGCTGAAGGACGGCCGTCCCGCGTTCGCGCTCGGCTCGCCCGGCGGCTCCACCATCATCACCACCGTGCTGCAGGTCCTCACCGAGCACGTCGACCGCGGTCTGCCGCTCGTCGACGCGATCGCCGCACCGCGCGCCAGCCAGCGCAACGCGGCGGCCACCGAACTCGAACCGGCCCTGTTCACCAGCGCGACCAGGACACAGCTCGAAGCGCTGGGCCATGTCTTCACGCTCAACCCGGAGATCGGCGCGGCCACCGGCATCCAGCGACTGCCCGACGGCCGCTGGCTCGCCGCGGCCGAGACGACCCGGCGCGGCGGCGGCTCGGCGATGGTGGTCAGCCCGAGCCACACGGGCTGACACCCGGCTCTCGGGTCCCTCCTGGGAGCTTCGGCTCCTAGGAGGGGATGTGGGTGACGTCGGAGACGGTCAGCTCCACGGGCAGGGCGCCGGAGCTGATCTGGGCGGCCAGATCCTGGGCGGAGGTCCGGGTGAAGTTGCCGCTGATCTGCACCGCTCCGCCGGTGATCGACTGGGAGACGGACGGTGCGGAGATCACCTGGCGGTCGAGCATGATGCCGATCTGATTGGCGGGCGCGCTCTGCTGGGACAGCCGGCCGGTGAGCTCCGCGAACTTTCGACCGCCCGCCGAGGTGAGCACCAGGTTGATCGTCCAGCCGTTGCCGGTCTGCGCGTCGAGCGACGCCTTGGCGCTGGTCACGTCCCGGCCGCTGAGAGCGACGGGACCGAGGACGTACTTCGTGGGGCCCGTTCTGTCACAGGCGACCGTCGGGCTCGTGGGGGACAGCGCCGGTGCGCCGGCCGGCACCGGCGCCATGCAGTCGAAGGCGGTGAACTGCCGCTGCAGTTCGGGCGGCACGGAGGCGTCGCCGCCCAGCACCGGCCGGAATCCCAGCTCGGCAGTGACGGCCAGCTGCCGCAGCCGCTCACCGCTGTCGCCGGGCGCCTCGGCGGTGATCGTGCCGCCGTGCACCTCGATCCGCGCGCCCTCCAGCCCGAACGCGTCGGCCCTGGTCCGCAGCAGATCCACGGTGCGCCGCAACGTCTCGGCGCCCGGCGCCGAACGCGGGGTGTAGGTGACGGTGGTCCGGCCCGAGGCGGGGGTGCCGGACGCGGTCGTGCGGGTCGGGCCGGACAGCAGCGGGGACCGGTCCTTGCCGTCCGACGAGCTCGAGGAGCCGGAACACCCGGTCAGTGCGGCGCTCAGGACGAGCACGGCGGCGACGGCGGTCAGGGCGTTCGCGGTCGCGCTCGCGCTCGCCGAGGATGTCGCGCGGGGGATCGTTCGGAGGAGACGCATAGCGGCCAGTCTCGCGGACCGGCGGCCGGCCGCGCAGATGAATCGCCGCGGCTCCGTCGTCCCGGTGGGGCACTGGTGACCGGTGCGCCGGGTAAGGCAGTTGAGGCAGCCGCGGTGCGGACGAAAACTCCCCGTAGCCGCCCCGTAACACGAATGGTGTCGAATGCGGGAACGGGACTGCATGCCTCCGGGGCGGGGGCGGAGAGGCAGCAGCGATGACACAGCGCGGCGCCGGACCTCAACTGGCCGACTCTGCACGAGAGTTCACCGAATTCTTCCGGGAGCTGGTCGCCGGACTGGGGGACGCGCCGGGCTGGTACGGCGCCTTGTCGCGACGTGACCCGGGCGGGGTGAACGCGTACGAGGCGGGCGTGGAGCTGGCGCCCTGGGACGTGGTGCACGCAGTTCTTCACGACCTGGCCGCGCTGCGGGGCACACCGGTCGACCCGGCCGACGTCGGCCGCGCCCAGCGGCTGTACCGCGCCGCCGCGGCCGGGCGGGACGCGGCCCCCGGCAGTGGCACGGCGCTGCGCTCCCGGCTGGACGCGATGCTCCGCGAACGCCACGACGCCGTGCTCCGTGAACGCGAGGCCGCGCACGCGGCCCACGAGTACACCGCGACGGGCGGCGACCCCCACTCCGTGACGGCGGGGCGGCTGGCCAACGCCCTCGCCTGGGCCCGCGACGACCGGGAACGCGCGGGCGCGCGCTGCGCGGAACTGCAGGCCCGGCTCGATGCGGTCGAGACGCGGCTCGCCGGAGAGTTCTTCACGGACCGGTCCGCCGCCGACCGTTCCCCCGCGCCGGACGACTGGTTCCGCCCGAGGACGCCGGAACCGGGGCACCCGGCGGATCCGTCGGCCCGGCAGCAGAGCTCCGCCGCCGGACCGGAAGAGAGCGCCGAACCCGTCGCACCGGCCGGGCGTGCGAAGCGCCGCCCCAAGGCGTCCGGACGCGGTACCGGGTCACGCCCGCGCGGTGCCCGGTTCGCGACGGCGTTCGACGAGCCGTTGGACGAGGCGGACGACGCGACGTCCGAGGCGCCCCGGCAGGAGGGCCCCGCGGCGACCGGTGCCCCGGCGGCTGGACCCGCACCGCGTGGCGCGCGCTTCGCCGGTGCCGCCGCCGAGCCTGCACCGCCACCGGCCGCCGACATATCGCCCGACGCCGGACCGCGGCAGGCGGAGGCCCG